>MGXI01000001.1 GCA_001801315.1 Gammaproteobacteria bacterium GWF2_41_13
TAAACGTATTTCTAAAGAAAGCGTTTGTCGTGCGCTTTCGTATTATGATCAACGTAAAGGATTTTTGAAACGCATAAATCTTCGGGAGGATACTCCTTGTATAAAAGAAGCAAGGGTGTTGGTTAGCCGAATAGATCATACCCTGCTAACCGATGATGAAGTATTTAAATTAGCACAGTTTTTTTACGATCATCCCACAGGATCTTCACGCGAAACCTACAAAGCTTTTTCGATGATTTTTAGTGGTGATAAAATATTATCGATTTTATTCTTGTTTAAGAAGCATCAGGTTATTTTAACTGCTGAGCTTTGGTCCATCTTATTAAAAGTATTAGAAGGTGTTGAATTAGATCCACCGGAACTGTACATGTTCGCACGATGTTTCTATGAAAAAATGCCTTCTCAAGAAAATGAATTCAGTCATTTTTTTGAAGACATTTTAGGCGTGTCACTTGTAAGAATCCTTTATCAATTGCACGTGTTAATGGGATCAGAGCCTTTATCAGAAGAGCTTTTTTCTCACGTTGATGAAACATTGATTGCTGTATTGAATTTTTTGAAAGAAAGACGCTGTCTAAATTATCGCGATCAGCTGATTGAGCGTTATGTTGGATATTGTTACGAAGATCAAGTGAGCCTCTTAGTAATCGATTTGCCTTTCATCGCTGCTCTTTTTCAAGCACTGCAAGAACAAGGATTTGCATCACAAGAGATTATTCAAAAAATAATTGAATATCCACAAACGGCCGCTTTTATAAAAATATTGCTCGAGAGAAGCTTATTAACAGAAGCCGTTATTCAAAAGGTCAGTGCTAATTCACCGGAAGAAAATGAAGCGGTCCATCGCGTCTTAAATCAATTACAAGATGGGCGGTTACAAGTAAACGGAACAAATCAGGGAGCGGTTATTCAATTATCTACTTTTTCTTATGAAAAAAGAGAAAGTCTTTCTAGGCTTCTGACTTTTCTTGCAGGACTTCATTTAAACTTTCCGATTGAGATAACGATCCTTTACGACATTATCGATCGGGACAATGTTCCTTTTTTCATGCAAGCAATTCAACAACTCCATTTATCGCGATTAACGCCAGAAATTTTTCAACTAATCCAAGAAAATCCTCAATTATCCTTGATGGCGATAAAATACTTGAAAGAAATGAAAGTTGAGGACGAAGAGCAGGTGTTTGTCTTTTATCCACCATTGCATGAATGTTTGCGTCTCTGGACAAACGATTTGCTGATTCAACCTCCTATTGCACAATTTCCGAAATCACCGCCTGGACAAATCTTTCATTCTTTTACTCAACTTTATCAAACCTGGTCAGATTATAAGAAATCTCTCATTAAGGATTTGCCGCCCACTGGAAAAGATCCTGCCTTGCAAACGGCTAAAGAAAAAATCACCGAATTAAAATATCAAAAGACGGATGAATTGCTCGCGACCTTACACGCAGGAACAATCACGCAACGTTTAACCCGTTTTAATTTTTCCTTATCAAAAAACGCAAAAACTTTCGAAACGCATCGTGATCCAAAAATGATGAAATGTTATTTGATGACTCGAAATATTTTATTGGGTATCGCCACAATCGGTATCTTGCCGTTTATTTGTTGGCTCACGAGAAGCCAATGGTTTTTTAATTGTAACCCTACACGCAGCCAGAAGATGATTGCCAAAAGTCAGAATGAAATAGGGGCGGTATTAGCGTTTGATCAGAGTATATCGCACAATTGTTTATCAGAATAAATGACATAAGAATTACTACGGGAGGTTAAATGGAATTAAAAAACCATTTTTCACTTAGTTCAACCAATGATGTTGTGGAGATATGTAAGCCGCTTCATGATATTGGGATAACTTATTTTAATTATATAAAAATATATCATAATGATAGTTCACGCGCTTTGTTAACTAATAATGCCGCATGGATAGATCATTTTTATAGATATGATTTATATAAATGTGTTGGTGCTATTGATATCGAATATTTATTGCCTAAAGGATATTTTCTTTGGTCTGAATTAGATGGAGGTGATCCCGTGTATGGACAAGGCAGAGAAATGTTCAATATAGATAATGGGATAAGTTTTGTTATAAAGAGGAAAACTTGTACTTTATTATATATATTTGCATCGACGAGGGATAATAATTACATAAATAATTTTTATGTTAGGAATGTCGATTTATTCCAAAGATTTATTCTTTATTTTAATGATAAAGGATCTAATCTCTTAAAGAAATCGGAAAAAAACAAAATATATCTCCCTGAGAAACAGCTGATAACTCCAGATCGAATAAATAGTATTCGAGTTGATGATCAACAAAAAAAACAATTTTATGATAAGACAAAAATAAGGCGATTTTTCTTGTTGAATGAAGAAAGTGATGTGTATTTAACGAAAAGAGAAGCGGAATGTTCTGCTTATTTGATTGATGGAGCGAGCGCGAAACAGACAGCCAAAGCTATTGGGACGTCATTTAGGACGATACAAGGGTACATTGAAAATATTAAAGAAAAATATATGGGGATCACTGGGTCCCCAGTAATGCCGACGAAATCAGAATTAATTAGCTTTTTAGAAAAAACCGGGATTCATAATGTCGTTTTTTATGATTTTTATAACAAGAAGTAAAATTGGTATGGGATTAGTTGAAAAATGTTCATTAAAAAATATGAAATTGATCGTATTGAAAAACCCCGTATTTAATACGGGTTTTTTTTATGCGAAATTTTACTATTATTACAATTGAAGTAATTTTTATATTTATTTTCGTTTTCACCAATTAGGGGATTAATAGAAAAAAATAACAAACCGCAGCCAAAGAATTGTGGAATTTTTGATTTGTTAATAAAGTTTAACAATTAATGATGATAATGGTAGCGAGTATATAGCGTAGTGAAATTATTTTGAGGGCTAAGAAAGCAAACTTACATCCAATATTTCTATGTAGGTTATCAGTTATCTTAACAACATAAATGATTTGTTAATGTCAGAAAAAATCCAAGGAGAACCTTTATGCTAATTTTAAGCAGACGAGTAGGAGCGAATCTTATCATACGAGATCATCACTCTAAAAAAGCGCGATTAAACAACAGCCTATCTGCGAGAAATCAGCCATACGCCACTTTTAATGATTGAAGAAGTCAATATTGACTGACGATAGGCTGTAGAAAAATGCGAGGCAGAAGTAAAAAGTTCAAGTTTTAATTTAGCCTTATGCTGAATTAAATAAAAAAATTGATTTAAGAAATTATGATTGAAATATGACTATCTTATTTAAGAGGAATAAAAATATATTTCAGTAAAATGTAGTGCTGGCGCCCGAATTGGATTTTACGTTTAGAATGGAAAATAATAACTTTAATAAAAAGCAGGTTCATTATGTTATTCTTTACGAGAAAAGTCGGAGAAGCTATCATTGTTAATGATGAAATCACCCTGACACTTATCAGCGCAAGAGACGATGCTATTTGTATTGGTATTGAATCATCTAAAACTATCTTTATTGATAGAATAGAAGCTCACGAAAAAATCAAAAAAAGTAATGGAAGCTGTAAATTAGCCGATTATGTCCAGGGAATATTAAAAGATCATGCTACTGCCAAATTATATTCTCTTGATGAAATATTATTTGAGCGGCTATTACAAGGCTCTCCCATTGCACAATTCGAAGTAGCCCTAAAATTTTATAAAGCCAATGAATTTAAATTAGCTCAGGAAATATTTGAGCTCACTTTAAGACAAGGGATTCGAGAGTCTAAATATTATTTAGACCGAATCCATCAAAAGAATCAAAAAAATATTCTACGGATGAAAGCACACATGGATAAATATTAATTTAAATTTCTACGCGAAGTAGAGGTGAGGTAGGTATGGCATTTTTCAGGATCAATAAGAAACGACAAAATTTTGTCGTTTTAGATAAAGCTTTTTTACAGGACATTCGTCTATCTTGGAAGAGTAAAGGGTTGCTGGCTTATCTTCTAAGTCTTCCAGATGATTGGCGGATTTCCGCTCGAGAGTTGGTTAAGCATGCATCAGATGGCAAAGATACGCTTTATAATGCGCTTAGAGAGCTTGGAAGCTTTGGATATATCTTACGAGAATCGATCAGAGTTTCAGGGAGATTCCAAGGCGTTAATTATGTTGTGTTTGAGCGGCCTCAAAAAACTGAAGGCGGAGGACAGCAACAGTTAGACCGATTAAACAAACGAGATTTAGATTTTTGTGTTGGTAAGGATGATAGTGCTAGTCAACCACTGTCGGAAAGTCCTACAGTACAAAACAATGATTTTTCATTAAAACAAAAGGTTACAGAAACAGCGGTGGCGGATTCACCGCATCCGGGTTTTCCGGATACGGTTTTACCGCATACGGATTCACCGGATACGGTAAACCCGACACTACTAAATAATGATATAACTAAGAATAATGAGAATAAGAATAAAATAACTAAACAAACAGCAGCAGAGCATTCTATCTACATCGAAGCAAAGAAAGAGCGATTGTGCTTTTCAAAAACGCAGAATGCTGCTGCTGTTTTAAAAAATAATAATGTAAAATGTGAAACACATATCGCTTCGTCCCAGACATTCACCGAGCGCGATCAAGTTATCGATCGTTATTTGACGAAGGATCAAAGAAACCTGCTTAATCACGCTGTTTTAGAGTTTATGCATGATCGAGAGTTGGTTATTCATTCGCCACGTAAGTTTTTTGAAGTTTTGGAAAAATGTTTGTTAGATCGTATGGCCTTTACTCAGGCAGGGAATGATTTCCCAAAGAAATTAAACACGATCAAAAAAGCAATTCGAGAAAAGCGATTTTTTTATGCCGATGCTCAAAAAGTATTGCGTTATGGCCCCTTTCTATCGAATGAAGCACCTAGTAGAGAACCATCGCCAGCTGTAAAAAACACGCTTGTTTCTGATCTTTTCGACAAACTTGAAAAGGCTAAAAAAGCGCTGTACGAACAAAATCTCGAACAGCGCTCGCTTAAAAATACGTTAATTAATCCCATTAGTAGAGATCCCGCTTATTTAGATACTTTTCGCATAGCCATTGAGAGAGGGACGAATAAAATTCGATTGCTTCAAGAGGAAGAGTCACTTCTTCAGAAGCAAGTAGATGCGTTTTATCATGCAGATGACGTAACAATGCAGACGGTAAATCCCATTAATATCAGCAAAAACCACTTCGTCAACAATCACTTTTTCCCCTCTCTTCCATCAAAAGAGGAGAGTACTCATGCAATCAATTAAGTACAGATTGAAGCTGTTTGCAAAAACACTTTTATTGTTGATTGCAAATTTATTGATATTGAGCGGATGTGCGACACAACGAACAAATTTTCCGCCGAAAGAATTATCAGTTGTTTCTGTTTCTTCTGTTCCTGAAACACAAGGCACTACTTACGGGCATAACTATGTTTATTGTGACCATTGCCCAATGAGCACCATGAAGACGGCTGCTCAAGATTGTAACGTCGTTTAAAGAGTAGATCAGACCAGCAGATAAAAAAAGAATTCGAGAGATCTATTGATCTTTCCATGGAAGAACCCTCAGCCACTAAAGTTTTAGTTTCTGTACTGCATAATGACTATGCCTCGAATGTTCAATCAACCTAACAAAAACGAACAAAGGAGAAATACGATGAATATCGTCAAAGTAATGGCATTAGGAAATGTCATAAAACACAAAACCAATGAAATAGGTAATCGGGTTTATTTAAAGGCGTGGAAGTTAGTGGTTTGTGGAATGCTGCTTTTCATGCAAGCCCGCGCGTTTGCGACCGATGATCTTGCAGGATTAAAAACTCAAGCAGCGGGTGATTTCGGAACTGGATCTACTTTCTTTGACTTGCTCATGGTCGCTGAAATTCTTTCGGGCGTTTTCTTTTATCACAAGACTAAAAACCCAGCCTATTTTGTGGGTATCCCACTCGTACTCGTCGTACTGACTTGGGGCTTACAACATTTTTTAGGGTCATAAGAAAAGCATAAGCAGGATATTGGTATGGCTGACGAATCGAAATACATTATTTGTAAACGTATCGACGATCAAAATCGCTATTTCGGTCTTACACTGGATGAATTAGCACCGCCATTAGGGGTTGTTGTTTTATGTTGGTTTTTTGGAAGTCCCTTTGTCGGCATGTGTTTAGGCGCAGTAGTGTTTTTTTCGATTCGTCAGCTCAAGAAAGGGCAAGATGCCAATTGGTTATTAAGTTTGATGTATTGGCATTTACCCGATTTTGTATTGAGAGGTATTTTACTCAATAAAACACCTTCTTCATCAAAACGGCATTGGTTGAGTTAACAAGAGATAAATCATGAGATTTAAAATCGCAAAAGAAAAGCTAGAACAGATCAAAGAACGATTTAATTTGTTAGTTTTTATCTGTGCTGGATTATTACTTTCAAATGTTGTGCTTGCGTTTTTAGTGTATTGGAGCGTTCTACACGAATCGCGATGGATTATCCCGACGACAATTCAGAGTGGATTTAAATTATCTGATTATGCAGTCGATGATAGTTATTTACGCCAGATGAGTTTGTTTTTTATCAATGAACGGCTCAATGTATCGCCTGAGACGATTGATTCATCTCATCAGCTTTTATTAGAGTCAATCGCACCGAAATACTATCATGTCTTAAGTGATGTTCTAGCCGATGAAGCAGCTACTGTGCGCACCCAAAAAATCTCTTCAGTATTTTATCCACTCGGCATGACGATTGATTCTAAAGGGTTGCGAGTTGAAATCGATGGGATCCTACATCGATATGTAGGGGAGCGCGCCTTACCGCCAGTCCATAAACAATATCTATTAACATTTCAATATCATTTAGGTGATTTAAAAATTCTATCTTTTGTTGACCTTTCTAATTCAGTCGATTCCTCTAATGCTTCAGCTGGAGCAAGTGATGAAGCGGCTAATTTAGCAAAAGAAAATAACGAAAATAATGCAGGACATAAAAATGAATAAAAACCATAAAAATAGTAGAGCTAAGAATAAGAGCTGTGTTGAACACAAACATTTTTGGAACGTAGCGGGTTCTCGGATTGTGTTTTCCTTTTTTATTTTTTTTATGTTTTTTATGGGCATAGAAATATTTTCAAATCCAAGCTTTGCTGCTGATGCTATCTCTGTTCAATTGACGAACAATTCTCAGTCAACAACCAAACCAGAGAGCGTTATTCCTCTTTCTCCTCCAAACTCAGCACAAAACACACCTCAAAATGGATCCTCTTCATCAAAAAATGTTTCAGCACAATCGTCAACGACACCCTCTGTTCCGACTTTAGGTCTTGTTCCTGTGGATAATGTACAAAATCCTGAAGTTCAAAGTAATCCCTTTCCACAACCCTTTGTGCAGTCTTCTCAATTATCTCAATCTGCTCAATCCTCTGTAGAAAACCCAAGTAATTCACTCAATCAGAATGAAACAACGAATCCAGGCACTGACGCAACGCCATCTCCAGCAATGAATTCAGCTCCCATAAGCAACATGAGCCAAGCAAACAAAACTAACGAAAAAAATGAATCGAAAAGCCAATCTTTGCATCACCCCATTATCGTTAATTTCGCCGATAATGATCAATTTGTACTGTTTTTTAGTACGATGGATTTAAATCGGCTGTATTTACCCAATGATCATATTGTTTCGTTAAACGGGCCACCAGAAGCATTTTCAGCACATAATGATGACGCAGGGATTTATGTTGCTTTACTCACGAGTGATCCCTTCACACTTTTTCTTTCTACTGCTGAAGGACACCACTTTTCAATTTTAGTGAAGCCGAGCGAAAAAGTGGGTGGGTTTACTTATGAGTTTCATGCAAAAAGCGCCGGAGTTCTCGTCGCCAAATGGGAAGAAGATAGCCCTTATTCAGAACTCATCATGAAGTTAATGCGCGGCATGATTAATGGAGAAGCGCCCGCTGGATATGGATTTTACGATATATCGCATCATGCGCCTAAAATTCATTTTTATAATGTGGGATTATTAAAGCCCATTACTTTATTAAAAGGCGCGCATCTTTCTACCATTTCTTATGAATTTGATAATACGACCGATACTCCGATCACCTTATCTCCCAACGAATTTTATCATGCCGGAACTCGCGCCGTTTCGCTTTCTCAAGAAACCGTAGCCGCCAAGGGGAGCGCCATGGTTTACGTAGTGATATCCAATGAACCCACAGCTGACTCACCTCCTTCTTGAGATAACCGAAGGAGGGTGAAAGAAAGTGAAGATAATAAAAGAGATAAGGTAAATCGTTATGACAATCAATCAACAAGAACAAGAAGATCA
>MGXI01000002.1 GCA_001801315.1 Gammaproteobacteria bacterium GWF2_41_13
AAAATAATGGGTCAGAAAGTACATCCCTACGGTATACGATTAGGCATCATTAAAAATTGGGTATCTCGATGGTACATGAGCTCGAAAGAGTATTCTGGAACAGTCGTTGCCGATTTAGGTGCGCGTCAATATTTAGAGAAAAAATTAGCCGCGGCAGGTGTTAGTCGTATCGAAATTGAACGATTGGCACGTAATGCAAAAATTATTATTCATGCTGCCAGACCTGGGGTGATTATTGGGAAAAGCGGTCGAGAAGTCGAAACGCTTCGAAATGATGTTTATCGTATGTTGGGCGTTCCAGTTCAGATGAATATTGAGGAAGTCAAAAAACCAGAGCTAGATGCAAAATTAGTGGCTGAAGGTATTGCGGCTCAGTTATTGAAACGTATTGCTTTTCGTCGAGCGATGAAGCGTGCAGTGACAACCGCCTTACGGGCTGGAGCAAAAGGGGTCAAAATTTGTGCTAGCGGTCGTCTGGGTGGTGCTGAAATTGCGCGTACGGAGTGGATTCGTGAAGGTCGTGTTCCTTTACATACGTTCAGAGCGGATATTGATTACGGTTTCGCAGAGGCAAACACGACTTACGGTATTATTGGCGTTAAGGTGTGGATATTCAAGAATGAAATATTAGGGAATGAAGACGAAAAAACGCAAAAGCAACAAGTTGAAAAATAAACTCGATTTGCGCGAAAAGATGAGCGCTGAGTAAAAGCCAACAAACAACCAGTTTATTTAGTGTAGACGAAGATTGTGAGCGAGCTTTTAACAGAGCGGATCGTTTTTTTAGGCAAGTTCAGATAGACTTATTCGAGAATAGGAGATAGAAAGGTGCTGCAACCTAAAAGAAGAAAATTTCGAAAAGATTTTAAGGGTCGCAATAAAGGGTTGGCCACGCGAGGCAATCGGATTAGTTTTGGCGATTTCGGCATGAAGGTTGTCGAGCGCGGTAGTATTACGGCGCGCCAACTGGAATCGGCAAGGCGAACGATTAGTCGCCACTTAAAGCGGGGCGGACAAGTTTGGATTAGAATTTTTCCTGACAAGCCTGTCACGAAGAAACCTTTAGAAGTCCGACAGGGTAAAGGTAAAGGAAATGTAGAATACTGGGTGGCTGTCGTGCGACCCGGAGCAATTCTATTTGAGATTGGTGGCGTGCAAAAAGAATTAGCGTGGGAAGCTTTTAAATTAGCCGGCGCTAAATTGCCGCTCAAGGTGACTTACGAAGAAAGAACGGTGATGTAATGAAAACCAGCGAATTAAGAAACATGTCTGTTGTAGAGTTAAAAAAAGAGCTATTGGAGCTCTATCGTGAATCTTTTAAATTGCGTATGCAAAAAGCGACAGAGCAATTGACGAAAAGCCATTTGTTAAAGAATGTCAAGAAAAACGTTGCTCGTATTAAAACCATTTTAAGCGAAAAAAATAAGTAGGATAGTATTATGACCGAGACAAAAAATCAAAGAGAGCTAACAGGTAAAGTAATCAGCGATAAAATGGACAAAACAATTGTTATTGCCGTTGAAAGTCGCGTTATGCACAAAGCGTACGGGAAAATCGTCAAAAGGACGAGGAAATTTCACGCACACGACGAACATAATGAAAGTCATATAGGCGATCTCGTTAAAATAACTGAGACAAAGCCCATATCAAAAACAAAAGCATGGGCATTGGTTGAAGTGATAGAGAAAGCAAATTAATTATAATTTTGCTTTGCGCTAAAAAAACGATAGTTAAATGCATTAAGTGATGGTAAAATCGCCGCTCTTTAAAATCGGGCGGTGGATGAAGACTGAAATATTTCGTCAGCGTTTTTAATAAGAGCATTGTCGAAACAATTAAAGCCGATAGATATTAAGAGTTGGAGAGAAAATAATGATACAAACGCGAACGATGTTAGAGGTTGCTGATAATAGTGGTGCGCGGCGAGTCATGTGTATTAAAGTCATGGGTAGCTCTCGTCGACGTTATGCAGGGATTGGTGATTTGGTCAAAATCTCTATTAAAGAAGCTCTGCCGAGAAGTAAAGTTAAAAAAGGAGAAGTGCATAATGCCGTCGTTGTTCGAACGAGAAAAGGCGTACGTCGTCAAGATGGTTCGCTTATTCGATTTGATACGAACGCCGTGGTTTTATTGAATAATCAAATGCAACCGGTGGGTACTCGTGTTTTCGGACCGATTACACGCGAATTGAGAGATGCTTATATGAAAATTATTTCATTGGCGCCGGAAGTTTTATAAAAGCGAGAAAACTATGAAGCAGGTTAAATTAAAAATTAAAAAAGGTGATCAGGTCGCCGTTATTGCTGGGAAAGACAAAGGTAAAATGGGCGCTGTTATTGGGATAAAAAAAGAGTTGAATGGGCGTTCTCGATTATTGGTTGAAGGTGTGAATAAAGTAAAAAAACACGTTAAACCGAATCCTCAGAAAGGCGAGCCAGGAGGTATTCAGGAGCGAGAAGCTTATTTAGATATTTCAAATGTAAAAATATTCAATCCAATCACTCATAAAAGCGATCGCGTGGGATATCGTATTTTAGAAGATGGTCGCAAAATTCGTTGCTTCAAATCTTCCGGTGAAATGATTGATGCGGATAAAGGTTAGGTGAATTCATGGCGAGATTAAAAGAGTTCTATCAAAAAGAAATTGTTAAACAGCTGATGACGCAATTTGGCTATAAAAATATTATGCAAGTGCCGCGTATCCTGAAAATTACCGTTAATATGGGTGTTGGTGAAGCGGTTGCTGATAAAAAAGTCCTGGATTTCGCAATGGAAAACTTGGCATTGATTACAGGGCAAAAACCTCTTAAAACCCATTCTAGGACATCTATTGCGGGATTTAAAATTCGTGCAGGATGGCCAGTCGGATGTAAAGTGACCTTGCGGCGTGAACGTATGTACGAGTTTTTTGATCGATTGATCAGCATCGCGATCCCTCGCATTAGAGATTTTCGTGGTTTTAGTTCAAAATCATTCGATGGGCGTGGGAATTATAGTTTTGGCATTAGTGAGCAAATCGTATTTCCAGAAATTAATTACGATAAAATTGATGCAATTCGCGGCATGGATATTACGATCACAACCAACGCTAAGACAAATCAAGAAGCATGGGCATTATTGCAGGCATTTAATTTCCCATTGAGAGAGAAAATCACAACTGAACAGATACAGGGCAAATAGTTATGGCAAAGTTATCAGTAACGGCAAGAAATAAAAAACGTCAAGCCTTAGAGAAAAAATATCGTGCAAAACGAGCCGAGTTAAAAGATCTCGCTAGGCAATCATATATTCAGGGAGATATTCCTTGGGATATTCATCGACAACTTCAAGAAATGCCCAGAAATTCGAACTTTACTCGAGTGAAACGCCGATGCCAGTGCTGCGGGCGCCCGCGTTCAATCTATCGTAAATTTGGATTGTGCCGATTGTGTTTAAGAAAATACGCGATGATGGGTTATGTGCCCGGATTAGTGAAAGCGAGTTGGTAATTAAAGAGGTATAGTATTATTTATGAGTAATCAAGATCCCATAGCGGACATGTTAACAAGAGTGAGAAATGCCCAGATGGCTAAGCTTGCAGAAGTTGCCATGCCGGCTTCTAAACAAAAAGCAGAAATTGCGAAATTATTAAAGTCAGAAGGCTATATTGAAGATTATCAACTGATTGAGCAAGGGCCAAAAACTGATTTATTAATTCAGCTGAAATATTTTAACGGGAAGCCTGTTATTAGCGCTATTAAACGTGTGAGCAGACCAGGCCTGCGTACTTATAAAGCATGTAAAAAATTACCCAAAATTATGGGTGGATTGGGAATCGCAATCATTTCAACACCTCAGGGGCTAATGACGGATCGCGCTGCAAGAGCAGCAGGTGTTGGTGGTGAAGTGATATGTTATGTTGAATAAAGGTTAATAAGATTATGTCACGAATTGCAAAAAAACCTATTGCTATTCCAAAGCATGTGGAAATTAAAATTGAAAAGCAAAAAGTGGTTATGAAAGGCCAAAAAGGGCAATCGGAGTATTTAATTCCAGAACAAATTGCCATTGAAAAAACAGATGCTGGGTTAAAGGTCAATACAACGATCAATCCGAATGAATTGCCCGCCAAGGATAAAATTAAATTAAAAGCTTTGTTGGGTACCGCAGTGGCTAATTTAAAAAACACCCTTGTCGGTATGACCGCAGGATTTGAACGGAAATTATTACTTGTCGGCGTGGGTTATCGTGCGCAAGTTCAAGGGAAAAAATTGAATTTAAGCTTAGGTTTTTCTCATCCCACTATTTATGATATTCCACCGGGGATTACCATTGAAACACCAGTTCCTACGGAAATTATTATTCGAGGAGCCGACAAACAACAAGTTGGACAAGTTGCGGCCAATATTCGCGCAGTAAGGCCAGTTGAGCCATACAACGGGAAAGGGGTTCGTTATAGTGACGAAATCGTTGTCCTGAAAGAAACGAAGAAAAAGTAGGATTCACCCATGAATAAAAAGATAGCAAGATTAAAAAGGGCAAGACGCGGCAGAGAAAATATTAAGCGCTTAGCAGTGCCAAGGTTATGTGTATATCGGACATTGCAGCACATTTATGTTCAGTTATTTTCAGCCGAAGGCGGGCAGGTTTTGGCTTCTGCTTCCACCGCAGAAAAAAGTTTTAAAGTAAAAGAGTCACTAACGCCCATTCAAAAAGCAGAAAAAATTGGTGTGGCGGTTGCGGAAAAAGCGCAGAAATTAGGCATTAAAAAAATTGCTTTCGATCGTTCCGGCTATAAGTATCATGGGCGCGTTAAAGCATTAGCAGATGCCGCTAGAAATGCGGGATTAGAATTTTAGTAGGTATGAAATTATATTAGGCGTTGAAGAGGTTAAATGAATATGGCGAAGAAAACGGAATCACAAGAGCAGAATGCTGATACGTTAGATAATCGAGTCGTTGAAATTAGAAGAACAACCAAAGTGAGAGAGGGCGGCAGAGACTTCAGCTTCTCCGCAATTGTGGTTGTAGGCGACGGTAATGGGCGTGTTGGTTTTGGTCGCGGAAAAGCAAAAGAAGTGGTTGTTGCCGTTCAAAAAGCCAGTGATAAAGCCAGAAAAAACATGGTTAAAATCCCCTTACGCGACAACACCTTGCAATATAACATGACTGGCAAGTACGGCGCTACGCGCGTTGTTATGTTACCCGGCGCACCAGGTACGGGTATTATTGCGGGTGGTGCTATGCGACCCGTTTTTGAGGTCTTGGGCGTCAAAAATGTGATTGCGAAATGTATTGGATCGAGTAATCCGAATAATATGATTCGTGCGATGATGAAATGTTTAGAAAATATGTTGACGCCAGATTTAGTGGCAGCAAAAAGAAATAAAACCGTCGAAGAAATTTTAGGGTAGGCGCTATGACAAAAAAACAGAAGCAATTAAAAGTTACTTTGGTGAAAAGTAAATATGGTCGGGTGAAAGGTCACTTGGATTGTGTTAGAGGACTGGGTTTACGCCGTATTCGTCATTCCGTTGTGCTTGAAGATACGTCCAGTATTCGTGGCATGATTAACAAAATTTCATACTTACTAAAGGTCGAGGAAGCATAAAATGTACCTAAATGAATTAAAACCGGCAGCCGGGTCTAATAAAACGTATAAACGGTTAGGCCGAGGCATCGGCAGCGGTAAAGGGAAAACTGCTGGAAAAGGCCATAAAGGGCAAAAAGCGCGATCGGGTGGGATTCATAAAGTTGGATTTGAAGGTGGGCAGATGCCGTTACAAAGGCGGTTACCTAAATTCGGATTTCATTCGATGACGGCTTTTTCAATCCAAGAAATTCGCTTGTCTCAGTTGGCAAAAATGGTTGCTACCGAAATTGATTTTGACGTACTTAAAAGAGAGAAACTTCTCAAATATACGACAAAGCAAGTTAAAGTCATTCTAGATAAAAATAAAAAAATTGAAAAAGCAATTATTGTCAAAGGGCTTAAGATTTCTGCTGGTGCTAAAGCAGCTATTGAATCAGCCGGAGGCAGGGTCGAGGATTAAGCTTAAATGGCAAAAAATGCTTCAAAGCACAACACATCACTCTCGCAGGGCGGATTATCTGAATTAAAGCAACGCATTATTTTTTTATTGCTAGTTTTATTTATTTATCGCGTTGGTGCCCACGTTCCTGTACCGGGACTTAACCCAACGGCTTTGGCGAATTTGTTTAATGCGCAGCAAAATGGCATATTAGGATTATTTAATATGTTTTCAGGTGGCGCATTGGGTCGATTTACGGTTTTCGCTTTGGGGATTATGCCGTACATTTCCGCATCTATTATTTTGCAGTTATTTACTGTCATCTCTCCCAAATTAGCCGAGTTGAAAAAGGAAGGCGAATCAGGGTATAGAAAAATTAACGAATATACGCGATATGCAACATTGTTATTATCCTGTTTTCAAGCGATTGGTATTTCAAAAATGTTGGCTGCAGGCGGTATTGCATTAACGCCCGGCATTTCTTTTTATATGGTTTCGACTTTAACTTTAGTGACGGGTTCTATGTTCTTAATGTGGTTGGGAGAACAAGCTACAGAAAAAGGAATTGGGAACGGTATTTCGATGATTATTTTTGCCGGTATCGTTGCTGGATTACCCGGGGCTATTGCGCGTACATTGAACCAAGTGCGGCAAGGGCAAATGCAAGTGATTACACTTCTGTTGATTATTGCTTTTATTTTAGTGATTACCGCCTTTGTTGTTTTTGTCGAGCGCGGACTAAGGAAAATTACGGTGCATTATGCGGCTAGACAGCAAGCGAATCATATGTACGCAGCGCAAAAATCTAGTTTACCATTAAAGATTAATATGGCTGGCGTTATTCCGCCTATTTTTGCGAGTAGTATTCTTTTGTTTCCAGCTAGCTTAGCGCAATGGTTTGGTCAAGGTAAAGGCATGGGTTGGTTGAACCAAGTGGGATTGGCATTGCAGCAAGGGCCTTTACATATTATCATTTTTACCGCCGCTATTATTTTCTTTTGTTTTTTTTATACAGCGCTTGTTTTCAATCCCAAAGATACAGCCGATAATTTAAGAAAATCAGGCGCATTTATTCCAGGCATTCGTCCAGGTGATCAGACTGCTAATTATATTGATACGGTCATGACGAGGCTCACTTTTTTTGGGGCGATTTATATCACTGCAGTTTGTTTGTTGCCGCAATTTTTAATGTATTACTGGAATGTACAGTTTTATTTTGGCGGTACATCGTTATTAATTATTGTGGTTGTTGTGATGGATTTAATGGCGCAAATTAACGCGCACTTGCTATCGCATCAATACGAATCGCTATTGAAAAAAGCGAATCTGAAAGGCGGTATGAGCTTGTTGAAATAGCGACGATTTTTTTAAGCCATACTTCTCGTGAATAGGTTTTTAGGGTTAACATCGATAGACCTGAGTATTTTGGTTTCTCGACGAGGAGAAGAGAGTAATAGGAATGTATAAATACATGACTGTTGCGAGCTTTGAGCCAACAAAGCTGAAAACCAAAAAACGAAGAGTGTATTTTGCGCGACATAGAGGATAAAACAATGAAAGTGAGAGCATCCGTGAAAAAAATTTGCCGTAATTGCCGCGTTATTCGGCGACATGGTAAGGTTTGGATTATTTGCACTAATCCAAAGCATAAGCAGCGACAAGGATAATGCTTTGTGAGAAAACATAGCGCTTGCGCTAATAAGGATGGACAGATTCTTTTAGGTAAGATATACTTACACGCCTTTTTGCAAGCGAGAAAGCGCGTAAATAAATCCGTAAAAACGAAGATATTTGAAGTGATTAGGAGTATATAAATGGCCCGTATTGGTGGAGTTAACATACCAGACAAAAAACATCTTGTGATTGCATTA
>MGXI01000003.1:0-2726 GCA_001801315.1 Gammaproteobacteria bacterium GWF2_41_13
TGTCAAAAGAGAGCTTAATAAGTAAAGCAGTAAATAAAGACGTTTGGGATAAACACCTAAACTTTGTGCCGTTAATTCACCTTGCGCTAAAACATTCAGTGATTTCGCTATGAACAAGCTGACCAATAAACCACCGATCAAGACGACGGGCTGCCAAAGAGAAAGTTCCGCATACGCTAAATCCCCCATTAGCCAAAATAACATGCCGCGTAAATTTTGATTGGGAGCCAACGTTAAAATGAGTGTGATCAAGGCAGACCATCCCGCGGCAATCACAATCCCCGTTAATAATAATTTGAGCGGTGAAAAGCCATCTTTCATTTGCGTCAAGCCAAACACTAAACAAACAGATCCTAAACTGCCTAAAAAAGCCCATAGGCTTAAATAGGCTGTAGCGCCTAATAATAGGCAAAACAATGCTGCAAAAGCGGATCCGCCTGAAATACCTAAGACATAAGGATCAGCCAAGGGATTGCGCAATAAAATTTGCATGAGCGCGCCCGCTAACGCCAATAATCCACCGACAATAAAAGCACATAGGGTTCTTGGTAATCGAAAGTGGATTAAAATTTGTTGCGTCATCGCATTGGGATGAAAAGCAACGGTTTTCACTATACCGATAAAAGGTAAGTGAACGCTGCCAAACACTAAACTGATTAAAAAGCTCACCAAGGCAAGCACGCTCAATAAAATGAGCGCTAATCGTGTCGACAAGTGTTTCTCTGTATAACCAAACATGAGGCGGATCTTATTATTTCAAATTAAATCGAAGCGCTATGTTAACACAAGGGTTGGGGATTGAGGATGGCAGAGTTTGAGCGTTGATCCATAATTCACGCCCTATTTTTTTCGGTTATATGAATTATGAGTCAACGCGATAAAACTTTTTTCCTAATTTTTCCTTAAGGTTTCACTGTTACAATGGCCCCGTTTGCATGGAAACTAATAAGGAAAATAAATATGCAAAAAAAGAAAAAACACGTTCAAAAACCATTGGGTATTCAAAATCCACCGCCAGCATCGAAACATCCTGGGTCGCGGCATATGTATCAGGGGTGGATGCCGTCTGAATATTCCATGGCGAATCTTGCTGCGATCAATGGAATCTTTTCGCCATCAAGAAGCGATGGTCCAGCCTACCATTTGAGGGCGCGAAAACCTATACCTTTTAAGTTGGCTTAAAAAAATGGAAGGGTTTTCGAAGTATTTCTGACAGCTTTTCTTAGTTAAAAACAAATAAATAATAATTTTAATCAAAAAGGGGGTTTCTATGCCTAATACGCCGAAAAAAAAGAATATCGCTCTTGCGGCTGGCGATCAGATAGAAGTGATCACTTGCGCAAAATCGCTAGGTGCATTATTTAGACAATGCCCAAGTGCTATCGAAAAGGAGGAGCGAGATCCAGTAAATCATAAACGGCTTCGCGAGGAAGGGGATAGCGCGGCGCAAGAGCAAGGGCGTCAAAAACGAGGTCGTGATGGTGAAGAGGCTGTGTCAAAAGAGCAGGCGCATCAAAGGCGTCATGAAAAATGGCATGCTTTTACAGATTATATTTCATCTCTTGGCGGGGAATTTTGGGCAAAAGCACTGGTTGGTGAAAAAAAACGTCGAAAAGAAAATAAGAAAAAAGAAGATAGTGAAAGAGTAGCGGCGGGAGAGGTTGGCCCAGAGACGGTTGATTGTTTTGCTTTGCTCTTAAAAAATAACGCATCGGAGATGATGCGACATCTGCAGGAAAAATTTTGGAAGAGCGCCGGTAGTTTTGCTTTGATATTGGATCTCGAGGGTCTTAAATCCTGCAGTGGTCAAATGCTGGCTGGAGCGGCAAGACAGCTTGCAGAGGAGGCTTCAATTTCGTCATTAAAGAGGTTGTTTGGTGAGGTTGTTTGGGAGCAGTGTTTGTTACAACATCCATCTATTTCAAAACCCCCGCATCTTCGTCGTATCGTTTCTGCTCAAACGGTTGCTGATGAAACAGAGCTTTCAGGAGAAGGCTTTTCTGAGCAAAAAACTTTTGATAGCGCTCAATCGCATTGTGAGCATAAATTCACATAGCTGCCCACACAATCGTTAGGGCAGGCGATTTTGAATGCGAGTGAAGAAATGCAGCCAGAAGGGCGAGCTTTCAGAATATAGGCTCGTAATTGATAATAATAAAAAACCCCGCCAACGTGCGGGGTTTTTTGTACTTTCGTTATCCCGCGGCAACGACCGCGGGATCCAGGTAAATATCAAAACATAAGCTGCATTACATCATGCCGCCCATGCCTCCCATACCACCCATTCCGCCCATGCCAGCGCCACCTTTATCGTGATGCTCGCATTCTTTCTTCGGCAGATCGGCAACCATGCATTCGGTGATTAACATCATACCGGCAACGGACGCCGCTTTTTGTAACGCCGTACGGGTTACTTTGGTTGGGTCGATAATACCCATGTTAATCATGTCACCAAATTCGCCAGACGCTGCGTTAAAGCCGTAGTTATCTTTGCCTTCAATCACTTTGGCCAAGATGACCGACGCTTCTTCACCCGCGTTATTGACGATCGTGCGCAATGGCGATTCAATCGCTCGACGAACGATGGAAACACCCATGTCTTGATCGGCATTATCGCCTTTGATTGTTTTGATTTTTTGCAAGGCGCGAATTAAAGCCACGCCACCACCCGGTACAACGCCTTCTTCGACAGCCGCACGGGTTGCATGCAATGCATCTTCAACGCG
>MGXI01000003.1:2753-5587 GCA_001801315.1 Gammaproteobacteria bacterium GWF2_41_13
CTAATTTCGCAACGCGTTCTTGCAGTTTTTCTTTGTCGTAGCTTGAAGACGTTTGTTCGATTTGTGCACGCAATTGTTCGATACGCGATTTAATCGCGGTCTGTTTGCCGGCACCATCGATAATCGTTGTGTTGTCTTTCGTCACAACGACGCGTTTCGCATGACCTAAGTGTTCCAAAGAGGCTTTTTCTAACGTCAAGCCAATTTCTTCGGCAATCACTTGTCCGCCCGTTAAAATGGCAATGTCTTCTAACATCGCTTTACGTCGATCGCCAAAGCCTGGGGCTTTGACCGCAACGACTTTCACAATGCCACGAATGTTGTTGACGACGAGCGTCGCTAACGCTTCGCCTTCGACATCTTCAGCAATAACTAACAAGGCTCTGCCGGATTTCGCTACGGCTTCTAAAACAGGTAACATGTCACGAATGTTAGAAATTTTCTTGTCCACCAATAAGATGTATGGATTTTCTAACTCTGTGCTCATGTTTTGTTGATTGTTGATGAAGTAAGGCGATAAATAACCGCGATCGAATTGCATGCCTTCGACGACGTCGAGTTCATTTTCTAAACCAGAACCTTCTTCAACGGTGATGACGCCTTCTTTACCGACTTTTTCCATCGCGTCGGCAATGATCGTGCCGATGCTTTTATCGGCATTGGCCGAAATCGTTCCAACTTGCTCGATCGATTTATGATCGGCGCATGGTTTGGATAATTTCTTTAATTCGGTGACAACAGAAGTCACCGCTTTATCAATACCGCGTTTTAAATCCATAGGATTCATGCCGGCCACAACCGCTTTTAATCCTTCGATTACAATCGCTCGTGCCAATACGGTCGCAGTCGTTGTGCCATCGCCAGCATCATCAGATGTTTGAGAAGCGACTTCTTTCAACATCTGCGCAGCCATATTTTCGAACTTGTTGTCGAGCTCAATTTCTTTTGCCACAGACACGCCATCTTTCGTGACGCGTGGTGCGCCGAATGATTGATCGAGCATAACAACATGACCTTTCGGACCCATCGTAATCGCGACCGCATCGGCCAATATGTTAATGCCGTGAACAATGTGTTTGCGCACATCTTCGTTAAAAATAATTTGCTTTGACGCCATAGCTTAATACTCCTCTTTAATTATTCAATAATGCCCATTAAATCGTCTTCTCGCATGACAATATATTCTTTGCCATCGAGCTTGACTTCCGTGCCGGCATATTTGCCGAATAACACGACATCGCCGACTTTAACATCGAGCGCTTTGACGCTGCCGTCTTCTAAAATTTTGCCTTTGCCGGCAGCCAATACTTTTCCGCGGCTCGGTTTTTCTTTAGCATGATCAGGGATCACAATCCCGCCTTTGGACACTTCTTCTTCGATGCGCTCAATGAGCACTCGATCATGTAAAGGACGGAACTTGAGTTTTGTCGACATAGATTTCCTCCAGTTTGATTGATTAAATTCAAATTGTCTTGAGAACGAAGATAACGAAAAAATTCGCATTAGCACTCTCGCAACAAGAGTGCTAATGATAATGATTGGAAATGGAATGTCAACTCGATTTTTTTATGCCTTAATATTTCCTTAAGAATTGTTGTCTATACTAGGTCTTGCATAATGGTGAGAAAGTTGTCGTGCAACAATAAAGTTAATAAAATAGCCAATACAGCAAAGTAAAAAACAAAAATGAGGGGGTTTTATATGTTAAGTCAAGATGCGCAATCTCATGCCAAACCCAAAGAAACTTGGGGCCAGTGGGCCAAAGGTGTTTTTACAAAAAACAAATTAGCGAAAGCAACGGGAGGATCACTGACTGTTCTTTTTGGGGGGCTTACTGCCTGGTTGGCAACCATTGGAACAGAATACGCGCCAGAAGGGGAGCTCGCTAAAATAGCGGGTTTGACCATTGGTATGGTTCCTGAAGGGATTGCGGCGGTGGATACGATTCAAAAAATGATACGAAAAAAACCAGTTTCGAAAGACGAGAAAGATTGGCTGATTATTAATTCATTTGCCTTTGCTGCTAATGGCGCAATAAGCGCGGCAACAGCCTACCTTTATATCGCTCGATTTTTGCCACAATTGTTAGAGTTGCCTATTGTGCCCGCGGTGTGCGAAGGCGCTATAGATATGGGGCCGATTATGTTTGCAGGGATCAATGCAGCTGTTTTTTCAAAGCAACGTAATCAACCAGAAATTCCAAAGGTGCAAATTGCTTGCACAACCACGACGTTAGGTACTTTATTTCTCGTTCCCGCTACGCTTAAATGTCCTCCATTAGTTGGCGCGGGACTCATGACCGTGGCTACGGCCGCAAATGCGGTTTCTACGGGGATGGAATTTTTCCCAGCGAGGGCAACAAACGCTGTCGCTAGCGCCGAAGGCGCAGCGGAACAAGGGTTGGTTGTAAATCGCAGAGAAAGAATGCCCCTCTTGGGGGGGGCGGTCTGAGCTAGACAAGAGCGCGTTCTGTTTAGCCTTGTAAGATAATCTCAATACCCAATTAAAGCCGGAGTTTCTTGAACAAAGAGCCTCGGCTTTTTTATTCCGTCAAAGAATTAAAAAATTTGAAAAAAATCAAACAATCCCCATATGATCTTTATGAGTAATTAAAAACAGGAGTAAAACCATGGCCAGTATTATCGGTATCGATTTAGGCACGACGAATTCTTGCGTTGCGATTATGGAGGGCGGACAGCCGCGCGTCATTGAAAATTCAGAAGGTCAGCGCACGACGCCGTCGATTGTCGCTTATACGGACGATGAAGTGTTGGTTGGCCAAAGCGCGAAACGTCAAACCATGACAAACCCCAAAAACACGCTTTATGCGATTA
>MGXI01000003.1:5646-5899 GCA_001801315.1 Gammaproteobacteria bacterium GWF2_41_13
CCTTATAAAATTGTTCAAGCCGATAATGGCGATGCTTGGGTTGAAGCGAAAGGCAAAAAAATTGCGCCTCAACAAGTATCGGCCGAAGTATTGCGTAAAATGAAAAAAACGGCCGAAGATTATTTGGGCCATCCGGTCACCGAAGCGGTGATCACGGTTCCCGCTTATTTTAATGATGCACAGCGTCAAGCGACCAAAGATGCGGGGCGTATCGCGGGCTTGGAAGTTAAACGTATTATCAACGAACCGACCG
>MGXI01000003.1:5933-6211 GCA_001801315.1 Gammaproteobacteria bacterium GWF2_41_13
TTCGATATTTCAATCATCGAAATTGCTGAAGTCGATGGTGAGCATCAATTCGAAGTACTGGCGACGAACGGTGACACGTTCTTGGGTGGTGAAGATTTTGATAAACGCTTGATCGATTATTTAGTCGATGAATTCAAAAAAGATTCCGGCATTGATTTGCGCAATGATCCACTCGCATTGCAACGCTTAAAAGAATCGGCCGAAAAAGCAAAAATCGAGCTTTCTTCTTCGACGCAAACCGATATCAATTTGCCTTACATTACGGCCGACGCGACCGG
>MGXI01000003.1:6241-12449 GCA_001801315.1 Gammaproteobacteria bacterium GWF2_41_13
CGCGAAATTAGAATCCCTCGTCGGTGATTTGATCGAACGCACGATCGAACCTTGTCGCGTCGCCTTAAAAGATTCGGGGAAATCATTAAGCGACATCAGCGAAGTGATTTTGGTCGGTGGGCAAACCCGTATGCCAAAAGTGCAAGATCGCGTGCAAGAATTTTTCGGCAAAGCACCTAAAAAAGATGTAAATCCTGATGAAGCGGTCGCCGTGGGTGCTGCGATTCAAGGCGGCGTGTTGGCCGGCGAAGTGAAAGATGTGTTATTACTCGATGTGACGCCGCTATCGCTTGGCATTGAAACGCTGGGTGGAGTCATGACAAAACTTATCGAAAAAAATACGACGATTCCGACGAAGGCAGGCCAGGTGTTTTCAACGGCGGACAATAATCAAACCACCGTCACGATTCATGTCTTGCAAGGTGAACGCGAAATGGCTTCGGCGAATAAATCACTGGGCCGATTTGATTTAGCAGGCATTCCGCCAGCACCGCGCGGCATTCCGCAAGTCGAAGTGACGTTCGACATCGATGCGAACGGCATTTTGAATGTATCTGCAAAAGATAAAGCCACGGGCAAAGCGCAATCGATTATCATTAAAGCATCGAGCGGACTGTCTGAAGAAGAAATTAAACGCATGGTGAAAGATGCTGAATCGCATGCCGATGAAGATCGTAAATTCCACGAACTCGTCAACGTGCGAAATCAAGCCGATGCTTTAATTCATGCGACTGAACAATCGCTCAATGAAATTGGCGAAGGCATCACGCCCGCTGAAAAAGAAGCGATTGAAAAAGCAGCGAAGGAATTAAAAGAAGTGTTGAAAGGCAATGATAAAGACGTGATCGAGAGCAAAACGAAAGCATTATCAGACGCCTCGGCAAAAATGGCTGAGCGATTATATGCTCAGAAAGCGCAAGCCGGCCAAGCGGCGGGTGGTTCACAAGAATCAGCAAGTGCTGAACATGAACAAACGCAAAAGAAACCCGATGAAGGCGTGATGGATGCCGAGTTCGAGGAAGTGAAAGACGATAAGAAATAAACCTTGTCATCCCGCGACTTGATCGCGGGATCCAGATAAGCGTTGTGCATTGTTTTCTGGACCCCGCGGTCAAGCCGTGGGGTAACGGAGTGCAAGCGGGCGACATCGATTCTCAATTTTGAAAATTTAGCTTACAGGGATAATCAATACAGCATGACTGCTCACAAAAAAGATTACTACGAACTTTTAGGCGTTTCAAAAAACGCGTCTCCAGAAGAAATCAAAAAAGCCTTCAAAAAAATGGCGATGAAATACCATCCCGATCGTACAGGCGGCGATAAAGCAGCCGAAGAAAAATTCAAGGAATCCAAGGAAGCCTATGACATTTTATCCGATCCGCAAAAACGATCGGCTTATGATCAATTTGGTCATGCCGGTGTTAATCAATCAGCGGGAGGATTTGGCGGCGGCGGGTTTAATTTCGATGACATTTTCGGCGGTGATGTGAATGATATCTTCGCTCAAGTATTTGGTGGCGGGCGAGGGGGTCGAAAACAACGTGCTGGTTCGCAGGCACAAGCCGGCGCCGATTTGCAATATCAACTCAGTTTGACGCTCGAAGAAGCTGTTCGTGGTGTCACAAAATCCATTCATTTTTCGAAACTGGTCAAATGTTCTGAATGCAATGGTTCAGGCGCCAAAAAAGGAAGTAAGCCGATCAAATGTCCCGATTGTGACGGCGTCGGGCAAATTCGTATGCAGCAAGGATTTTTTTCCGTTCAGCAAACTTGCCCAAATTGTCGTGGCCGTGGCGAAATCATTAAGGATTATTGCACGAAATGTCATGGTCAAGGACGTATTCAGCAAGCCAAAACGTTGTCTATTAAAGTTCCCGAGGGAGTTGACCAAGGCGACCGTATTCGCTTGAGCGGTGAAGGAGAGGAAGGACTTCATGGTGGGCCCGCGGGTGATTTATATGTCGATATTCATGTGCAAGCCCATTCGATTTTCACGCGCCGAGGTAATGATTTAATCTGTGAAATTCCCATTAGTTTTGTGTTGGCTACCCTCGGTGGAGAAATTGAAATCCCCACATTAGACGGTAAAGTTAAACTTAAAATACCCGAAGAAACACAATCGGGGAAAGTCTTGCGTGTGCGTGGGAAAGGCGCAAAATCGCCTAGAAGCCATTCGCATGGTGATATTCTTTGTCAAGTGATCGTTGAAACACCGATTAAGCTTAACAAAAAACAAAAAACATTGCTGGAAGAATTTGAACAATCGCTGCAAAACGATAAAATTGATCACAGTCCGCAACGCGCGTCGTGGTTACATCACGCCAAGAAATTTTTTGAAAACCTGACGACGTAATGAGTGAGGGGCTCCGTTTCACTATTCGGATAGGGCTAAAGGATTGTGGCTAACTAGCGTATACTCTACTGTAGAATGAGGAAAAGGTGATTTATGTTAAAACGAGTCCCGATGACAACACAAGGGGCAATAAAATTGCGAGAAGAATTGCAACAGCTGAAACATGTTGAGCGCCCGCGTGTTATTCAGGCGATCGCCGAAGCAAGAGCCCATGGCGATTTAAAAGAAAATGCAGAATACCACGCAGCTCGAGAGCAGCAAGGCTTTATTGAAGGGCGCATTGCAGATATTGAGGCTAAGTTATCCTTAGCAGAGATTATCGACATTTCCAAAATTCCGCACCAAGGTAAGGTTATTTTCGGAACAACCGTTGTGCTATCTAATCTTGATAGCGATAAAGAAGTTACCTATCAAATTGTGGGTGACGACGAAGCTGATATTCAGGCAGGGAAAATTTCGGTCAATTCCCCCGTTGCGCGAGCAATGATTGGCAAAATGGAAGGCGATGAAGTAATTGTCAAAACGCCCTCACTTGAAACGCATTATGAAATTGTCGAAATCCGTTATGAATGACACGGCTGATCAGCCCCAGTTGAATTTTCAAGAAGCGAGTTTTTTATTGAGTGCGGCGAAATTGTCGCAGCTGCCTAAAGATGAGGGGTTTGAAGTCGCGTTTATCGGGCGATCGAATGCGGGCAAGTCGAGCGCTCTCAATGAATTGACCCACCAAAAACAATTAGCGCGAGTTAGCAAAACCCCAGGGCGTACGCAATTAATCAATGTGTTTTGTATTGATGATGAGCACCGACTCATCGACCTACCTGGCTATGGCTATGCCAAAGTGCCAACGGAGATAAAGCGCGAATGGCATCCTCTTATCAATCAATATTTGCGCGATCGGCACAGTCTGCATGGTCTCATTTTGCTCATGGATATTCGTCACCCAATGAAAACCATGGATGAGCAAATGCTCGATTGGTCGGCCGCTATTCCATTGCCCGTGCATATTTTATTGACGAAATGCGATAAATTAACACGCAATCATGGCATGCAAGCGTTGCACCACGTGCAAAAAGCGTTAAAAGTTTATCCCGATTACTTTACCGTGCAATTATTTTCCGCGATGAATCATATTGGCGTTGATGAATTAAAACGGACGATTCACCACTGGAAGTACTTTGCCTATGACAAAAAGGATAATGACACTCAACAAGATCATTAGGTTTTTTGTCATTTTTGGGCTTGACTCGAGCACGGGCTGCAGGAGAACTCAGTGGCATGATAATTCTTGCATTTTGAAAGATCTGTTCTATATTTCAAAAAATGGATGCCGCATGAGCCCGTTATACTGAGAATTCAATCATGATAAAATCAGCCAAATTGTTTCTACCTCCCTTGCTTAGCCTGACAATTTTAATGTTGGGATGTAGCGCTTTTACCACGTTGCTCACGTTACGCATTCATGTCGAAGGCTATACGTCTTGGCTTGCGGGTTTCATGACAGCGGCCTATTATTTAGGTTTTGCCATTGGATCCTTTGAGACAGAACCCCTCGTCGTTCGAATCGGCCTTATTCGTTCTTACGCCGCGTTAGCCGCACTTTTAACGGCGATGGTTTTGATACAAGGGTTATTTTTTATTCCTTGGTTATGGATTGTTTTGCGTTTTATTAGTGGTATTTGTGTGGGCGCATTATTGATTGTCATTCAAAGCTGGTTGTTATGTTACAGCGCTTCAACAACGCGTGGACAAATCTTAGCGATTTATATGACGGTGTTTTATGCGGCACAAAGTTTTTCGCAATTATTATTAATTTCTGTTGATCCCAAAGTGATTTTCTTTTTTGTGTTGACGGCGATTTTTTGTGCGCTATCGATCATTCCCGTAACCATGACATCGACGCAGTCGCCTAACATTGAAAAACGATCCCCCATGAATTTGAGACAATTATTTAAAATTGCGCCCGTTGGGGTTTTGGCCTGTTTATTTTCTGGTGGTATTTTGGGTTGTCTGTACGGTATTTATCCGATGTATATTCGACTGATTGGGTACACCGTGCGCGATGTTTCCATCGCGATGGCCATGGTAATTTTTGGGTGTATGCTTCTTCAGTACCCAGCTGGATATATTGCCGATCATGTCAATAAACGCGCGATGCTATTTGTTTTATGTTTGATTAATTTGATCATTTGTTTCTTTGTGATGATTCTGGCGCGACATAATTTTTATGTATTTGTTTCTCTTTCTTTTTTACTCGGCGGGTTTATTGCTGTGCTTTACTCGCTGGGCATTAGCTGCTCTTGTTTAAATCTCAATCAAAAAGATATTGTTGCTGCGACGCAAGGGCTGCTATTTGCTTATAGTTTGGGGGCCGTGTTGGGTCCACTTGCTGCGCCGCTTTTTATGCGTAGCCTTGGCTCTGCCGGATTGTTGATGTTTTTTATGGTTTTGCTAGGTTCTATTTTGATTATCATTTATATTTATCGTAATAGACGTCCAGGTTTCATCCCAGCTGTATTGGCTGGTAACGCAGGAGAACATGTTTCATGACTTTAACTGTCGTGCAAAAAAAAGCATTGAGGCAAAAAGCGCATACGCTTAAACCGGTTATTTTATTGGGCCAGCATGGGTTAACGCCGGCGGTGCAATTAGAAATCGAGCGGGCATTATTGACGCATGAATTAGTCAAAATCAAAATTCCTGGTGAAGACCGTGAAGAAAGACAAGCGATTGTTGAGGCGATCTGTCAGGAACGTGAGGCGGAGTTGGTTCAATTGATTGGGAAGACGCTTACCATTTATCGCAAAAAAGAAGAAAAAGAAAAACCACGGGCGAAAATCAAACGCGCCGTTAAGCCGGTGAGCCGCTCATTCAAAAAACCGACTATCCGCAAAAAGCCCATGCGACGGGGCGCGCCAAGAAGACGTTGATTTTGTCCCGGCAATTAGTTCAATAATTTTTATAGAAAATTCGTACCACGCTATCGCGCGGGAATTGCTAGTTTTTAGTTTACATGTATAAAAATAGGGTGTTCAATTAGCTAAAAGTATAGGTGGTTTTCTTGTGCTTGATGCATACTTATTAGATATTCGTGATCTCAGAGCCCATTTCTCTTCCCTTATCGCTAGGGCTGCGCCCATTAAGGAAATGCAAGCGCGTCGCGTTATTATGACAGAAATTATCCCTCAGTTATACGATATAGATGCGGGGCTTTCTGGCATAAAACTGAAATTTATGGCGGCGTCGCAAACTGATGAATCCAAAAAAAAATTTGAGGATTCTTATCAAGAGCTCTCTAATAACCTCAATAAGTGGATTGAACATATAGAAAAAACGCTCTCTTCTGGCGAGTCATCGCAAAAACAGATGGACGCGAGCGCTACAGAAGAGTTGAGAAAACAACGCGCGCTCATCGAGCAATTTAAAAAAGAACTCAACGACGAGAGGGAAACGTCATCTGCCGATAAAGAGGCGCTTTTTTTATCAAAGGAACCACCCATTGCATCGGCTATAGAGTCGTTTTTAGATCGCGCGACTGCATTGGCACAACAGCACCTGCCTTCGCAAGGGAGTGGCGCTGTTCGCCCCTTATTGCAAAAAATTGCCGAGAATAACTTGAGGTTGGGTGATGCAAAGAGCCCCTTTGTTTTTACAGAGGAGCATGCTCAATATATATTAGAGAAATTTGAGGCGGTTCTTAGTTCTTCTATACAAGCACCAGGTTCTCTTGCCAAAATGGGGTCTGTTTTTTTGGCTACTGCTGATCTTTCGATGAACCAACTAGAAGATGATTTTAAAATTCATCCTCCCGGAGAGGCGGGCAGTGAAGAGCGGCAGGCTTATCGTGAAACAGCT
>MGXI01000003.1:12455-13590 GCA_001801315.1 Gammaproteobacteria bacterium GWF2_41_13
GTAATGGATTCTTTGATGTCGACTTTTAGCGCTAACAAAATGCTTTCTGCGTCTGTCGCATTGAAGAGGTCACAGGTCAGATTGGTTATAGCTATTGTGGATGAGGCTAATAAATTTGTTCAGGAGGACCCTGAGCAAAAAGAATTGTTGCGAAAGATGCTGCAAGAGGTTTTTGCGAAATTACAATCTCCCGGTAAGATGCCCGAAACGTATCTTGCAGACATGCTCACAAATATTCGAAAACAGCGCTTTGAGACTTCAGTCGACGCTTTAGAGGGACAGTTGAAAAAATCAGATAATCCGATAATACAGGCTACTGGAAGAGAGTTGATAGGCGAAGCCAGGAGAGTTAGAGAAAGCCACCCAGGGAAAAAAACACATGATTTGCCAGAGTATCTTCACGACATTACTGTGCTTTTGCAAAAGCCTGGTAATAATCGACCTGAGGAACAACAATTGCACCATGCGATTTCAGCCAGAGTAAAGCTGCTTGCTCAAATAAAGCCATGGTGGAAAAAATTTGCTGATGTTTTTTTGAAAATAGGCGCTGCCATTAGCAGCGTGCTTCAAAGAAAAACATCCCCCGTTGAATCCTCTCCTTCACGGGCGGAGCATAGGCCAAAACAACATTTGCCCGATCTCCCACAGCAAAAGAAGCCTTCAACGCTACCACCACCGCAAAAAATCACGATTTTTTAATATAAAAATCTCGTCGAATAATTTAACGGCCTAGAAGCGTTAACCACGCTTCTAAAAACGGTAACCACTCCGCCTGGCAAACCCCATAATCATCCGTGATTTTTTTGACTAAAAGTTCTGAATTTTTAGGTCTCATGGCCGGCGTTGGGTATTCTGCTGTTGTAATTTTTCGAATCGTTTTTACTTTTAATGATCGATATTTTTTCGCGAGCTCAATAATTTTTACGGCGAAGTCATACCAAGTTGTCGCGGGATGATTGCAATAATGATAGGTTCCAAAATGTGCATCGCCTTGATGAATATGTTTTGCGATGGTTAATAATACAGAGGCAATATCTTTTGCCGCGGTTGGGCATCCCTGTTGATCGCCTACGATATTGAGCTCTTCTTTTTCAGAAGCCAAGCGCAACATGGTTTTGACAAAATTATTTCCGTA
>MGXI01000004.1 GCA_001801315.1 Gammaproteobacteria bacterium GWF2_41_13
TAATGTCCAAGCTGCAATACCGCTCGGACCACACACAAACCCGCCCATGGCTAAAACGACATCCGGCTTGAATCGATGAATAATACCCAGCGATTGAAAAAAAGCCCGAATCATTTGCAGCGACCCGAGCAAGCAACGTTTAATGCCTTTTCCACGCAACCCTTGCACGGAAATTTTATAAAGGGGGATCGACTCCGAAGCGAGCAGTTTAGATTCTAATCCTTGTGGCGTACCGATCCACGCAACCTCAACGGATTGCTCTTGCAGGACTTTAGCAATCGCCAGTGCGGGGAAAATGTGTCCGCCAGTACCAGCCGCAAGAATAAGAACTTTTTTCATAGAAAAATACACCTAAAAAACATAGCTAAATAAAAACATAAAATAGAAATGAAATCAATTTAAATATAACTTTAAAAAGCCACCTTATTTGACGTCTTTTCAAAGAGATAATGATTTAATTTTAAACTTCACCTTCAGTCAAATTCATAACGCAAAAAATATGGCGAATTTTCAATTCTCCACTATACTTATTCACAGCGCACACAGCAAAAAAAATCGGGTCAGAACCTTTTGCTGTCTAACACTTTTTTTAGATCGCAATAATTTTAATTTTATAAAAAGCGAGATGCCCTTTATGATTGAGACAACACTCCTTCCCAACGACGAAGACTTCGCCCTGGTCCAACAAGTCGCCACCTATACGAGAGACAATCCTGTACCAGAAACACAACCGTTAATAGAATTCTCTGCAGCGCAAAAAGCCGCTATCGTAAAAAGCGGCATTCCCGAGCAATTTATTCAAACACTCTTCCCAGTGCTTGATGAAGGCCATATTTTTTTCAGATCCGTTAAATCGTCAGCCAGGCCTGCTCTCTTAGGATATGCTTTGCGCACCATGCCTGAATTACCAATACCAAAACCTGCCGATTGTTCACAAAAAACTGATCGCGTTGATGGCCATCTTATCGCCACTAAAGAAGAGTTAGAAAGGATCAATTTCGAGCGCATACAAAAAATAGCCCATGAAGCGCATCCGACCTCCTCTTCACGCAGGAGAAATTCACTCATTGTCCTACCTCTCCATAAACAGATCCCGATCTTCTTGCCAAATAGGAAGTACAAAATGCCTCTAGCTCGTATAGAGAGCATCGCCACCACTCAAGCCGCAGGCACCTTCGCCCACGGGCACGGGGTTCAGCTGGGCGTAGTTGCTATAAGATATAAGGGAAAACCCTATTTTTATATTAGATTTATTTCTGAGGATGGCCTGCGAGTATTCCATCTTCGGCCTGATGACCAAAATGAGAAATATATGCCACTTGAGCACGCATTGAAAGGAAGTGAGGCATCAGATGATCAAGAATGCCATTATACAGTATCTTTTACTTCATTACACTGCCAATATTCTTTTTCCCCAACAACAAAGTTCCTACTCGCCGTCTGTAATCAATGGAAACAAGGGAAACAAAATCAAGATCTAAAAATCTCTGGGTTTATTGACCTAAGGGATACTCCTGTCCCGCATCGAATCGGGAAAAACCCCATCAAGGATGATCTACTAAGCGCCTATAGACCAATAACCATGGGTCAACGCTATCTAATAACACTATGTCGATATGGGAATAAAACACGCCCTCTTGCCGCCGATATTGATGTCTTATTAATTTGCCCTAGTCTCCAACACACCCATACACTAATCTGTCACGAAGCGCTTGGCCATACTTTTTCAGACTACGATTTTCTTGAAAAACATGGAACCCCCGGTCAAATAGAAGGAATCTCTACATTATCGGAAAGGGCACTGTTACTGCGATTTAATCAAACTCTGGAAGACAACAACTATCCTCGTGTTTTCTGTCATGGTAGCTCTGTTAATTATTCAGGAGATAAATCCACACCGGAAAATTTGCTGCACTTACATAAAACATCTTCGACAACTTTGGAAGTCGATTTTTTGGAAAGTCAAGAGAATTTCCGAATTGCAGTAGATGCTATTTGCGCGAAGGGAACACACAGGGTGCCTTACCGAGAGCCTTGGCCACAAGCTAAGGACTTACTAGCAAAATATCCTATGATTGTATTTGACCCAACAAAAGAAAAGTATATTAATAAAATACCTCCTCGAACGTCTCAGCCAGAAGCAATGATTCGAAGCAGCACTATGGCCTATATGCCCCAAGCAGATCATATACTTTACAGACAATCATCCTCTGCAACTACTATTGCGGCCGCCTCTTCGTCGCCAGCAGTAGCACCTACTGCCGCATCGTCGTTGCCATTAGCTGAAGAATCGCCAGATGGCCCACCACTATTACCACTGTCCTCTTCGACATCATTCGTCATGTCATCTTTACCACCATCAGCAGCAATAGCCGCTGCTCGTACAGCGCGAAATTTATTAGATTTTCCTCTACCCCCCTTGCAAGTAAAACCCTCAAGAAGCCACACCATCGCACCAATAGAAGAGATGAGAGTTACCCTATCGAGGATAAGACCTAAGAAACCTGCTTCTTCATCTGCAACACGAAAAGAAGAGAAAGTCATGATACAATCTACCTTAACCTTTGAAGTGCGAGGCCACGCTTGCCGAATGGTTCCACGATAAGGTGCTCGTTAGAAAGCATTCAAAACACATCATGAATTACACAATCATTTAACCATGTCATCAAAAAAAAGAAAAAAATTCTGCAGTAATCTTTGCACACGAGTTGATGAAATAATACCGACATCATAATGAACTCGGACTTCCATCGAATTTTCAACGGCTGAATAATGCACGGCAAAATTAATCGGAAAATGATACGCATCGAACGCTTGTAGATTTTTTAATCGTATTTTTTGCTGCTTCATTTTCTTTTCCGCATGATGGAAATGCGTGTAATTGAACGTCACATCAAACAGTCTTTGCGCACGCGCTACTTTCAAAATTTGTGGCAACGGGTAAATTTCATGCTCCTCAATTTTCGTCAACGCATGCTGCACTTGTTGAAAATCAATCCTCCCTCCCAATGGCGCTTGATGCAAAAAGGGAACCAAATTCCAAAACAAACCCAATGCCCCAAACGGATCCGCCAATTGCTCTGTCCTCCCATTCATAAGGACTCCGACAATTATTTTTTTTTGTTGACATAATGCCGCTAGCGCATGAAGAAAAATTCCCAACAGCAGCGCTTTGAGAGAAATATTTTCCTTTTTCGCCTGATGCAATAATTGCTTTATTTGGATCGGCAAAATTTCTATTGATTCGTATTTTATTTTGTTGTGTTCCGCCTCTCGATTAAAACGAGGGCCATAAAGCTTCGCTTCGATGAGATATTGTCGCCAAAAAAATTTTTGCTCACGCGAGGTCAACGACTTTCTTTCATAGGCAATAAATGCCTTATAAACATTGGGCACTATTTTCCGTCGTATTGGCTTGTTTTGCCGAATCGTCTCATAGGCCTTAACAATCTCTGCCAGTAACTGCGTTTTACTCCACCCATCCAAAACCGCGTGATGAAAAGAAATCATCAACGCCAATCGCCGATCACTAAATCTCAACAGATAAAATCGATACAATAAAGCATCATCCTTTATTTGAAACGATTTTTTTCGCTCTTGCACCATGAAGCGCAACAAGGGTTTTGATTCCGTTTCTACCGCCCCTTGAATATCAACGACCGTCCATGGCACATCGACATTTTTCTTAACCACTTGAACTGGCACACGAGCCCAATAGCGAATAACTGTCCTTAATAAGGGGTGTTTTGCGATTACATACGCCAGCGCTTGCTTGAAAAGCACTTCATCAAAACACGGATCTTGAATTAAAAAAACCTGCTGAAAATGATAGATCCCCACCCTCGCTTTATCTTGCTCATAATGAGACAGCATGAACTGTTGCATCTGCGATAAGGCATAAACATCCACATTATGAGGCATCAATATTTTTTCTCGAGCATGCCTCGGCAAATCAATTAAATAAAATGGCGGGCCTGATTTTATTTTGTTGCCTTCTTGAGCAGGCCTTTCTATTTCTTGCGCCAATTGATAAACCGTAGGATTAGCAAGCAACTGATTAACCGAGATGGGTATTCCTTTTTTTGCTGCGGCAGTAACAAGCCTAACAGCAATAAGAGAGTCTCCTCCCAAACTGAAAAAATTATCTTGTACGCCGATTCGTTTTTTATTGAAAATCCGTTGCCATAGGATAGCAAGCATTTTTTCTATCGTGGTTTTCGGCGCAACATACCGCGTTTTGTGATACATATCATCCGAGCGCATGAACAACGCCCGTCGATTAATTTTACCGCTTGACGTCATCGGGAAATCATTCAATGCGACAAAAGCGTGGGGAATCATGTAATCCGGTAAGCGAGTATTCAAGTAATCTCTTAACGCCTGTTGAGATAGGGTTGTCGATACATCACTGACTGTGTAATACACAAATAATTGTTGCTGATTCGCTATCGTTTTCGCGATAACAACCACCTGACTAATCCCTGCGTAATGTTCTAAAACAGCTTCGATCTCTCCTAATTCAACACGCAATCCGCGAATTTTTATTTGATGATCAATTCTTCCTAAAAACTCTATATTTCCATCAGGCAAATACCTGGCTAAATCCCCTGTCTTATACAGACGAATCGGTTGTTTCATTGGATCAATAAACACTTGAATAAACTGTTGCGCTGTTAACTCCGGACGATTTAAATAAGCCCGCGCTAATCCGACGCCACCAATATGTAATTCGCCTGCCACGGCTACAGGAACAGGTTTTTTATCTTTATCCAGTATATATAATTGAATATTATTAATTGGCTTTCCAATCGGCGCCGTAATAAATTCGATTTCATCCGTTTTTGCACACTGCCAATAACTTACATCGATCGACGCTTCCGTTGGGCCATACAAATTATGCAATTCACAGCGCGGCAATCGTTTGAAAAGTGTTGTCCCTAGTCGAGTCGGCAACCCTTCTCCACTACAAAAAACTCGCTTCAAACTTCGTAATCGACTCACCCCTTGTTCTTCTAAAAACACTTGAAACATCGCTGGAACAAAATGAATAGTAGTGATATTTTCTCGCTTTATCGTCTCAATCAAATAACGTGGATCTTTATGTCCCTGCGGCTTAGCAATCACTAATTGCGCACCCACAACCAATGGCCAAAAAAACTCCCAGCCAGCCACATCAAATGTAAACGGCGTTTTTTGTAACACTTTATCTTTGGGTGTCAGCCGATATTTTTTTTGCATCCAGTCAATACGATTCACAATGCCTCGATGCTCAAGAATAACCCCTTTCGGATTTCCCGTTGACCCCGACGTATAAAGCACATAAATCGCCTGCACAGGATCTTTTGCGATCATTGGATTATGCGTTGATTGTTTTTCAATCCATTCAATATCCCGATCAAAGCAAATCATCTGTCGATTGGCCTCTGCTAAAACAGGATGTTTCTTTAAAAAATTTTCTTGTGTCAAAATAACATTTAGTTTGGCATCTTGCGCCATAAACGCCAAACGATCGCTAGGATAATCAGGATCCAACGGTAAATAAGCAGCCCCCGCTTTTAAAATACCATAAAGACCAATCATCAATTCAAAACTACGCTCAATACAAAGCCCAATAAAATAATTTCCAGGATCAACCTGAAAATTCTGTTGATATAATTGAATAGCATAGGCTATTTGATTAGCACGCGCATTGAATTCAGCATAGGTCATCGTCTGTTGATCGAACACGAGCGCAATCGCATGAGGGGTTCGCCGTACTTGTTCCTCAAACCATTGCATCATCGTTTTATCATCGGGAAAAGGCTGATAGGTCTGATTCCAATTGATCAATATTTTTTGCCTTTCCGCTTTTGTCAAACGAACAACTGATTGCAAGGGTCGATCAGAGGTTTCCAAACAGTCTGAAAGTATCTGTTTAAATTCAGCTGCAAAATCTGATAAAACACGATCATCAAACCTGTTTTTTTTGTAATCCAGTCTAAAATGAACTGTTTCTAGCACCTGATAACCCAGGTAAAGATCATAAAGAAGTTCTCTTGGCGTCATTAACAATTGCTTTACCTGCAGTCCCTGCAAAGAAAATGAGTTATAAAGAATTGTTTCTGCAAAAGATACATTAAATAAATGCTCTCCACCGACGGCTCTTTTTTTTCTCACCGCACTCACGATGTCCGTGAAAGAACAAAAGCGATGCTTTTTCGCTTCTTGACGTTGTTGCACCAATACAGTTACCAGTTCAGAAAAACTCAACTGATCATCATATTCAAAAACCATGGGAAGATTATTAACCAAACATCCGGTTAATCGCTCAAACCCTGAGGGGCGCATATTGACAGGATAAGTCCATGGGATTTGCTTCTCTCCGGTATAGCGCGATAACAAAATACCATATACCGTCGATAAAACAGCAAACAAAGAGCGTTTTTGCTGGTGAGCCCAACGGATCAATCGTTCATGTTCAGATGGCGTGAGTTGAAAAGAAAAAAAACCCAATTCACTAGAATCCAATTCCACACTTTTTTTAAACGATAAATCAAGACGAAGCGGCTTGTCGCGAAGATACTCTACCCAATAATTCAAATCTTCTCGTTGCGCTTTTTTCGAATAAGACCGCTTTTCAAATTGTAAATATTTTTTAAACAATAACTCAGGTTTAGGGGGTAAAACACAGCGAGAAACATAATGATTGTAAAGATCAGCCAAGAATTGATAAAAAATCCCTATGGATATTCCGTCCAAAATCATATGATGAAAATTAAAAATCAGCCGGTAACATCCAACGCTTTCTGTTAAAAGCCCTATACGAAATAAGGGCGGTTTTTGCAAATCAAATATCTTAGTTGAGATATCATGGATAAACTGATCAATCAATTTTTCTTTGCGCTCTTCTGGACTATTTGAAATGTTTTTCTGAATCAAAGAAACATTAAGCTGTTTTAATACATATTGCGATATCCGCTGTTTTTCCTCGCAAAAATAAGTGCGACAACCTTCAGCGTACACGTTAATAGTTTCATCTAAAGCACGTTGGAATATTTTTTTATTCAGTTTTCCTGTCAGAGAAAATACGACACAAATATGATACGCCAAGCTATCTGGATAAATTTTCCATTCAAACCAAAAACGTTCTTGATAGAGAGAGGTTTCTAAAACTTCTTTTGTACCCATACAAGAATTCTTACCAGTAAAATAGGTAAACTATTGTACTGCTTTTGTTCTTTTTTAGACATCTCATTATCAGTCAATATAAAAATAAAAATGCCTAAGCGCTTTCACCTCGATGAGCCTGACATCACCACTTGCCCCGCTCTATCCGGAAACTGAAACTGAATGGATAACGATTTCTCCCCCTTAGATCGACTATATCGCGCAACCAGATTAGCTACCGTTTGGAAATCTTCCTCCTGCATCACACCGTCAATTAACACAAGCGGGCCTAATTCATC
>MGXI01000005.1 GCA_001801315.1 Gammaproteobacteria bacterium GWF2_41_13
ATGTTTGAAGATGCTGTTCAAGTCAAAGCCTCTGATATTCATATTGAGCCAGGTGAAAAAATATTGCGTATTCGGTTGCGTATTGATGGTGTGTTACATGAACAAATTGTCAAGGAAAAATCCATTGCATCGGCACTGGCTTTAAAATTGAAGCTCATGGCAGAATTAAACATTGCTGAAAAACGACTTCCACAAGATGGCCGTTTTAATATTAAAGTGCGTGATCGTGTCCTTGATGTGCGATTATCAACTTTACCGACGCAATATGGTGAATCAATCGTGATGCGATTACTGGATCAATCGGCAGGTATTTTAGATCTTGATGAAGTAGGAATTCCTGAAGATATTTTAAAACGATTTCGTTCTTTCTTGAAATCTCCGCATGGCATTATTTTAGTAACGGGCCCTACCGGCAGCGGAAAGACAACAACCCTGTATGCAGCACTCAGTGAGCTCAATGAAGAAAGTAAAAACATTATTACTGCAGAAGATCCCGTGGAGTATCGATTGCCTAGACTCAATCAAGTACAAGTTAATTATAGCTTGGGGTTGGATTTCGTACGTGTATTACGTGCCGCGTTACGACAAGACCCCAATATTATTTTAGTGGGTGAAATGCGAGATCAAGAAACTGCCAGTATCGCGATTCGTGCAGCATTGACAGGCCATTTGGTTTTATCAACGTTGCATACCAATGATGCTGCCAGCAGTGCATTGCGTTTAATCGATATGAAAACAGAAGGGTTTTTAGTGGCCGCTGCTTTGCGGTGCGTTTTGGCGCAACGATTGGTTCGACGCATTTGTGATCAATGTAAAGAAATATATGAACTCAAGGATCATGAAAAATTTTGGTTACAGAATATACGAAAAAATGCCCATGCAACCGCTCAATTTCACCATGGAAAAGGGTGTATGTTTTGTAATCATACCGGATATAAAGGGCGGATTGGTGTTTTTGAGTTACTCGAATTAACACCACCCATGATGGACGCGCTGCGACGTCATGACGCTGAAGTATTTTCAAATCTTGCGAAAGAATTTTTAGCGGGACGGTTGTTGGTCGATAATGCCTTACAGTTGGCGGAAATCGGGGTCACTACGATTGATGAGGCGATTCGAATTGCCGGTGAAGTTTAGAGGGACGATGTATGACTCAATATCGCTATATCGGCAGGGATGCGGACGGGAAGTTGGTCAAGGGGAAATTTGAAGCCATGACGGAAAATGCCATGGCTGAGCAATTGTTACAACAAAGCATTACGCCGCTTCATATTGATATTATCCAACCATCTGATAGCACGATGAATCCGTTTAAACGAAGAAAGGTCTCTTTAGAACAGCTCATTACCTTTTGTCGACAAATGTATACTTTAATAAAAGCGGGCGTACCGATTGTGCAATCTGTTCGTCATATTGCCGAAACGAGTCGGTCAAAAGCATTAACCGATGGTTTAAATGGCGTTGTTGAGGGGATTGAAGGAGGGTTGACTTTTGCGCAAGCATTAGCAAAGCATCCAAAAATATTTCCGCCTATTTTTGTGAGTATCATTGATGCTGGTGAGAATAGTGGCCAGCTGGATGTTTCTTTTGAACAATTGACTCGCTATTTGGAATTGGAGGCCTCAACGATAAAAACGATTAAAACCGTTGTGCGGTATCCTATTCTCGTGACCGTCGCCATTTGCACGGCTATCATCGTGATTAATTTTATGGTTGTACCCGCTTTTTCGAAATTGTTTTTAAGTTTTCACTCTGAATTGCCATTACCGACACGTATATTGATTGGGATGTCGAATTTTTTGACTCAACAGTGGTACTATCTACTGATCATTATCATCCTATTATTTTTTATTATTCGACACATTATTCACACGAAACTCGGTCGATTGTCTTGGGATCATTGGAAGTTAAAAATCCCTGTTATTGGCGACATCATGTATCGCATCATATTAGCTCGTTTTTCGAGAACTTTTGCGCTGATGTTGAAAACAGGATTGCCGGTCAGGCGTGGGTTAACTTTATCGGCTGCTATTGTTAATAATGAATATATCAGTGAAGCCATTTTAGCTATGCGTGATCATGTGGAGCGAGGCGTCAGTTTAACTCAGGCGGCACGAGAGAGTCATTTGTTTTCCTCTTTGGTTATTCAAATGATCAGTGTAGGCGAAACAGCCGGATCGATTGATACCCTATTAACTGAAGTAGCAGAATATTATGAACGAGAAGTAGCTTATGATTTAACTCGATTAACCGATTTAATTGAACCCGTGCTGTTAGTTATTATGGGCAGCATGGTTTTGTTATTAGCATTGGGGGTGTTTTTACCCATGTGGGATATGGTGCAGTTCACAAAGTTTAAAGCAGGGGGATAATATTTTTTATTTACATTAAACAATGTTATATTTTAGTCTGCTTTTGATAAAAATAGATTTTTTTTCATCGTTACGTTAACAAAGGAGATAGTTATGAAAGCACAACGTGGATTTACTTTGATCGAATTAGTGATTGTTATTTTAATCCTGGGTATTCTATCAGCCATTGCTATACCTAAATATATTGATCTGCAAACTTCTGCATTAATCGCTTCAAAAGCAGGCATGACAGGGGTTGTGAAAAGTTCTTATGCTATTGCGATTGCGGATCTACAAACACAACCGACAGTGACGCAGCTTGGAACCTATGTGCAAGGAGAAGGCGTAACGGTGGTTACAACCGGCATTCAAGTCACGATTAATGGCATTACTTATATTGTTCCAACTTATACAGATACTGCATGCACGACGCCCACCGCGGCTGTTGGCAACGTGGTGATGTGTGTTGGGTCAATTCCGTAAACAAAATCAATGAGCTACAATTCAAGGAGCATATCATGAAAGCAATTCAGAAAGGGTTTACGTTAATCGAGTTAGTAATTGTTATTGTGATTTTGGGTATTTTAGCGGCGATTGCTATCCCGAAATACGTCGATTTGTCCACTTCGGCATTAACGGCAGCAAAAGCGGGTATGACGGGGGCTGTAAAGAGCTCGTTTGCGATTTCCATCGCGGATTTACAAGGGTTTCCGACAGTCACGCAATTGGCGACTTATGTGCAGAGTGAAGGTTCGTCCGCTGTGGCAACGGGTATTCAAGTCGTGATTAATGGCGTCAATTATACTGTACCAACCTACACTGATACAACGTGTGCAACACCGACGGCCGCTGTGGGTAATACCGTACAATGCGTTGGTTCTATTCCTTAATAGATGTGGTTATCACCATGTTTTTATGTCGCTAGATATGCGCAAAAATCCTTTGCAATCTGGTTTTACATTACTAGAATTTGCTATTGTGATTAGCCTGATCGGAATTTTAGCGGGCTATTTGCTGGCGAAATATGTCGATTTGGTACCTAGTGCCAAGCAACAAGCCGTAAATAGTGTTGCAGGCGCATTGAATGTTTCTGCTATGGTGAATTATTATTATTTTCGTATCGGTTCTGCGCAAGCTATAACGGTTCACAATTGCCAAGATGTTGCTAGTACGCTACCGCCCAGTCAGTCATTGCCGGCAGGTTATAGTATCGTTTTTCAACTGATTGCGCCGAACGCTACGGCAACGTGTATTGTATTGCATTCCGATGGCATCACTTCAGCAACATTCATTGGACGTGGTACGACCTGATGTACACATATTTTTAGATTAGGGTTGTCTCAATTCGGATTGTTTACTTTTTCAAGAAAAAGTCATTATAATGCGCGCCTAAATGAGAGGGGGGTGTATTGATAACAATGAAATTTAAATTTTCTTTTTTGAGTGGCGTGATTTTCGTTATTGCTTTTTTTTCGCTGTCTGCTCATGCTCTCACATTTTCATTACCCTCAGGTGATAATGCCGTTGTTGGGATGAATCAACAAGCTACCGTAGAATTTAATGAAGATGTTACCGATATTGGGCAAAAATATGATGTGGGTTATTTGGAATTAACCGACGCCAATCCGCATGTTGATTTCAATCATCTGCGCGTTGGGCAAAAACTGATTATTCCAACGCGATTTATTTTGCCCAATGCCCCTCGAAAAGGGATTGTTATTAATGTCTCTGAACTCAGGCTTTATTATTATCCACCGAATCAATCTGTCGTGATTACTTATCCGGTGGGTATTGGTCGAGAAGAAGCTATTACGCCGCTCATCAAAACATATATTTCCGATAAAAAAGAACATCCTGAATGGATACCTACGGATCAAACACGCCAAGAAGCGATGGGGAAGGGAATTATTTTACCTAAAGTGGTTGAAGCAGGGCCAGATAATCCATTAGGAGATTATGCGATGAGAATGGGAATGAGGTCTTATTTGATTCATGGGACTAATGATCCGAGCGGTGTTGGTATTCGGAGCAGTGCGGGGTGTATTCGGATGTACCCTGAAGATGTGAAAGAGTTATTTCCTTTAGTGCCAATCGGCATGGCGGTTAATATTATAGACCAACCGTACAAACTCGGCTGGAATCGTGACCACTTAGATATGGAAGTGCATATTCCATTAGAATATAAGAACAAACCTGTTCCAGATACGATTGCGCCGATTGTTGATCAAATAAAACCTTATATTAAAGGGTCATACCATGCTGAAATTGATTGGGATCGCGCATTAAAAGTGATGCGGGGTCGTCGAGGTGTTCCTGAGTATGTGGGGCGGCGAGATATCTCGAATGTCAATACTGCTGGAACAATAGAAACAACCTCGTCGCAAACAATAGACCAATGAAAAGCTATTATCAAGCGGTGATTATTGGCGCTGGCGCGAGTGGGCTTTTTTGTGCGATTGAAGCGGCAAAACGCGGGCGTACAGTTTTAGTTATTGATCATGAATCGCTTGCCGGGCGGAAAATTTTTGTCTCGGGTGGTGGCCATTGTAATTTCACCAATCGTACTGTTGGCGCGGATTATTATCTTTCACAAAATCCGGCTTTTTGTATTTCGGCGCTTAAGCGATTTTCATCAGTCGATATGCTTGATTGGATGGGTAAACACAATATTATTTATCACGAAAAAGAGCAGGGGCAGTTATTTTGCCAAGGGCCGGCACAACAAGTGATCCGTGCGTTATTAGATGACTGTGAGCGTTATCATGTTCAAATCGCTTTTAAAACAAAAGTGCAAAATATTAAAAAAGCGGAGCAATTTGAGGCGATGACTAATCGGGAAGTGATCGTGGCCGAATCACTGGTGATTGCGACAGGTGGTTTATCCTATCACGCTTTAGGTGCTTCCAACCTCGGCTATCGTGTCGCAAAACAATTCAAACTTAATGTTGTTTCACCACGTCCTGGATTGGTGCCTTTGCAATTAAGTGTACAAGAAAATAGTTTGTGCGAAAAATTAGCAGGCGTTTCTTTTCTTGTAGGTGTGTGTGTACGGGAGCAATCTTTCAGTGATCAATTACTGTTTACGCATCAAGGGCTCAGTGGCCCGGCTATTTTGCAAATTTCTTCTTATTGGCAGATGAATGATGTGCTGGAAATTGATACTTTGCCGGAAATAAATCTTACCGAATATTTAAAAAAGGAACGTCTTCAGCGACCTAAAAAAACAATTAAAACTTGTTTGTGTGAATTATTACCCAAACGTTTTGTGATGGCCTATGCGCAAAATAAAAAGTGGATTGATCAGCTGCTCACTGATTGTGCCGATGCATTACTCGAGTGTATAGCAACTTATTTTCATCATTGGATATTGCATCCGACAGGGACGCTCGGTTATACGAAAGCAGAAGTGACTTTAGGGGGCATCGATACCCAAGAACTTTCATCGAAAACATTTGAATCAAAAAAAGCACCTGGGCTTTATTTTATTGGCGAAGTAATCGATGTGACGGGCCAATTGGGAGGGTATAATTTGCAATGGGCTTGGTCATCGGGTTATTGTGCAGGACAGTTTGTTTAGGTAGACGCTGCTCGTATAACTTCATTGATCTCGCTTAACAGTGCATGAAAATATTCTTCCCTCGATGATTGTCGTGCTGTTTTTATTTTAATTGATTGATGTAGCTTTTTAGCGGTTGCTGTTAATCTCGGTGTGCCGCAATAGCACAAAGCGCCAATTAATTTATGCAGGGCTCGTTCTAAAATGGGCCAGTTTTTTTCTTGGTATGCAGTCGATATGTCGTGCCGATGTTCGGGTAATAATTCGATGAGTAAATTTAGAATTTCTTTCGCACGTTCGTGACTATTTCCTGCTAAGCGATCAGCAAGCGCCCAATCGATGATTAATTCCTCCATGCGCAAAAACCCTGTTAGATTTAATTTCTACATTCTTAACATGATTGGCTTGCATTGATAAAGGCAAATTTTCCATTTATGCGTAGATTTTTTGCGACTGAGCGCGCTTGCAGGAATGTTTATCCAAAATCTGAACGTTCTCGTATTATCACGATCTCAGTTCGAGGGGTTACGATTTTTTTTATCTCTTCTTGATTTTCCCATGACAAATTCAGTCGAACTGATTACAATCGCGCGACATTAAGAATAATTACTCTGCCGCTTTTTTTGGTGAGCTGGATTTAAGCGAAAAGAGGGTCTTTATGACGGAGTAGATCCTTTTCGCCTAAGTCTAGGCAGAGTCTAACATCGCGATTTTATATTAACGAAGAGGTATCTGTTATGGCTGAAGCAATCAAAGTAACCATGAAAACAATGGATGGCAATCAAGCGGTCGCTCACGTTGCCTATAGAGTGACTGAAATTAGTGCGATTTATCCGATTACGCCGTCTTCAACGATGGGTGAATGGGCTGATCAATGGTCGGCTGAAGGCAAGAAAAATATTTGGGGGACGGTGCCACAAGTAGCTGAGTTGCAAAGTGAAGGCGGTGCGAGCGGTACCTTACATGGCGCTTTACAAACAGGATCATTAGCAACGACTTATACAGCTTCTCAAGGATTGTTATTGATGATCCCAAATATGTATAAAATCGCGGGCGAATTAATTCCAACGGTTATTCACGTTTCCGCTCGAACATTGGCAACGCATGCATTGTCAATTTTTGGTGATCATTCTGATGTGATGTCCGTTCGTCAAACGGGTTTTGCTTTGTTGTGCTCGAATAACGTACAAGAAGCGCACGATTTCGCTTTAATCTCTCACGCCGCCACCTTGGAATCACGTATCCCATTCCTGCATTTCTTTGAGGGATTTCGTACCAGTCACGAAGTCAATAAAATTGCGATTATTCCGGATGAACAAATTAAAGCAATGATGAAAGATGAATTTATTTTTGCGCATCGTGACCGAGCCTTAAACCCAAATCATCCAGTGATTCGTGGGACGGCACAAAATCCCGATGTGTTTTTCCAGTCTCGAGAAGCCTGCAATACATTTTATGAA
>MGXI01000006.1 GCA_001801315.1 Gammaproteobacteria bacterium GWF2_41_13
AAAATCCATATAATCAACTACTGATTTTACACTTTTGGCTATTGCGCTTTGAACATCTCCTGTCAGAGGTTTCATTGTGGAACACGCAGATTCAGCAATCATTTTTACAATGTCTGCCATTAAATCTCCCGTGTCTTTTACCAAAAAATGAGATTCCCTGGGTATTAATTTTGCTACCGCCTCAGTTAAGCGGATGGCTTCTTGTATCCGCTTAGCCTGCTTTAAGAAATTTCCTGGCTCCATGCTTTGAAGCTCACCAACTAAAACGCCCAAATTACTATGATGTTTAAAAAGCAAACTTTCTATACTTTTAAAAAATCGCATATTCAATTATTTCCTATTTTTTAAGTCTTATTTTTATCGCGCTTGCACTTCATGCTAAAAACAAAACCAGTATAGATCATGAATCTTAAGAAAAGATTAAGAGATGATTTTTGTGCGGCCCGCGATCCGCAAAGGCGAAGGAACCCTATTTTCCAAAAAATATGCGCGAAAAAAAGATTTTCTTAATGTTTCCTTAAGGAAAGTTGGTTATTATTTAGACTAACAAACCGGGTGTTAGTTATACGCATGCCAATAAATGCGATGCAAAACAAGGATAGACAGTTACCTGAGAAGCGAATCTCAATCAGGCGGCATTGTGCGCGAATCTTTACCCTTGCGCACGAATTCACAACAAAATTAAATAACCCTTATTTATTAAAAAACCTGATTCAGACGGGCGAAAAGCCAAAATGTCTGCTATCTTTAGTTCAATTAATATTTTTAACAAAGTGCGAAATGAGCGCTTTGTAATTTTAGAATTTGGAGGAAGGAATATGATAGATCTAGCAAACAGCAAAAATCCTGTCGTTGAATCTTGGCGTAAAAAAGAATTTCTGACAACAGTAGCTGAAGACACACAAGGTAATGGCGCCTTAACGCAAGATCTAATACGAGACACAACTATTGAGGGAAGCTCTTTATTTGCAGTGACAAATTCTCAGGATAAAGAGCAATTGCTCTCACTCGCTGAGGGATCTCACTGGGCTGAAGAAGCTCAAACCGTAAAAACCCAATACCCTACTCGCACCTTCACGACTAATTTTGATGCTCTTACATTTGGTCGGTTAGCAAGTCAATATGATCAGGAAACAGCCGGTAAGTTGATGCAGCACTATAGCCAACAATTGCGCGGCATGCTTGCTACAGCTCTAGCGGCCGGCTTTAGTGAACACATGATGTGCACAGCAAAGAATTACTCCACGGATCTATTCCGATCCCCCTCTGATCAAAAATTACATGCTAAAGTTACGCTCGAGAACCTCCGAGTGCAGAACCTAAGCACTGTGGCAACCCAGATGATCCATGGATCAATATCCGCAGAATATGAATTGACTGATAACGGGTTTAAACTTATCCCTCCCACCACTACTACTAATCCTTTCTTTGCAAAATTGCTCGGAGAAACAAACTGTGATTTCACACCGCTGGATGTCTTAGGTGATCTTTATATAGAACAACCAGACCTTCCTCACTTAGACCAGGCCACTTCAACTGAAGAAGCTATTCAACAGCTTGATATCATCATAACAGCAATGAAACAACGATATCCCAATCTCGGCGGTTCTGATTCATATGGTTCGGCCTTTGACGCAATAGTAGAAGATGTAAAAGCTAGCGGGCCAACAAGTGCCGCCGATGTTGAGAGCACGACAAAAAGTCTTTTAGGTAACATGAAAACCTACCTTGAATTTTTTGAGTCCTCTGATTTATTGTTTCGTGAAGTAAGAACAAGCAAACAAGCAACACAAACAAAAGATCGCGCTATAGCTATGCTAGAAACAGTAAAGCAAAGAAGAAATGCATCAAATATGTTGATGTTATCGTTAGCATTAAAAGATTATTTGTTTTTTTTATATCACTCAACTGACCCTGATGCCTTGAAAATTCAACCTCAATCTATGACGCTTGATGATCTCCTAGAAAAAAGAAATGCGTTATACACAGCATTCATTCAAACCGAAGAAAAATTGAATGGACTGACATCAATATCCCAAAATCTTAAGCACGCAATCAGTAACACCCTGCAACGTCTCAATCGCGAAATGAAAAACTGGCGTTTTTCTACATCCATACAAATAGTGACTAGACGTATGGAAGAAATCGCCGATTCTATCACACAGAATCCCACTGCAGAAAATGAACACATTTTGGTACTTGCTATACAAGACTTCCTTGTTTCCGCTGGCACAGAAAAAGCATCTTTTCTAGCCTTCTATCAAGAGCACCAACAAGAATATCGCGACTTCCTTACCGCCAGACGAGAAATAGTAAAAATGCAACAAGATTCGAGTAATATCGAACAACGTGAAAAACTAAATCAATTCCTCTTATTAATTGATCAGTACAGAATTGATCACCCGAAAAACACCAAACCTTTAACATTGATGATCCAAGATGCCGCTATTAAAATTCAAAATGGGCTTGACGCAGAGACGATACACCCAGTCGATGAAATCCGAAAATGGATTAATCGTGCCTCATCACAAAAAACTATGACTCTCCACTCAAATCAAACTTTAGCACCTCCTCCTTTGCCTCTAAAAGCTGCCGTATCAGCAGCAGTAGCAAAACCCGAAAAACCCAGCCTGCTCAGTCGAATAGGGCAATATCTCCGCCGAGGCGGATTGATATCGTTCATCGCTGGAGCGGCTGTCTTTATTGCCGGCTTTTTTATTCCGCCTCTAGCGCTTCCGTTATGGATAGCGGGTGGTGCTTTAATGACAACCAGTGTAGCAGCCTTTGGCACAGGTGTTTTGTTCGGAGTTGGCGCCGCAGGTTTAAGATCAATTGATCGAGCAGTGGAAAAACAAGCTAACGTTATAGCAACATCTACTGGCGCAGGAATTGTTCAACCAGCGCCCCAACTCGCGCATACACAACCAACGCCAATAATCCATAGTTCTGAAGAAGCAAGAGCTGTACTAACTAATCCAACAATTGCTCCGCCACAATCGTTAGCAACATCGGATCCGACAAGGAGGCAGGCCACCCCCATCCCCCCCACCACACCAGCACTAGAAGAAGATACGCAGCCTCCTGCATCACCATCAACAACAGCTCAATTATTACAGCGATCAGCTTCCGCGCCTCCAGGAGCACTACTGCCTCTAGAACCAAAACCAGAACAAGCTCAACAGGATATAATACATGTATATCAAACTGTACCTACATCACCGCCGCCAAGCCCAGAAACAGGAAACACGAGCGGAAAAGAAGCAAAAGAAATACCAGATCTAACGCCAGAACCAAAAGAGGAAAAAGGGAAAATGACAAGAGACCGATCGCTTCCAATATTGAGACCGCCCGTTTCTTTGAGCGGCCCTGGGAATGGCTAAAAAGAGCGAAAGATAATGTAAAAATGCTGTGATTTTCATACATCTCTTGTTAAACTTTTCTCACTATAGTAAGGAATGAGGAGGATATGATGGGAATAGAAACGGAAAAATCAAAAAACCCCATTCGAGGATTAACTCGAGAACAGCGATCAACGCTTAATATTTGCTTCCTGAGAATTATGACAAGTCTTCGAAGCCATAATCCTGCTTTTCCCCAACTTACAATCTCATTTTTGACGGATTATGCTAAATATATACCCCCTTTGCTAACGAAAGAAATAGCTGAATTTACCCACCGCGTTAGACCACCTTCCTCGACTCCATCTCTTCCAAGTTTTTTTTCTCATCGAGGACGATCGGCATCCTTATCGCTTCCTCCATCAGCATCTTCTACTTCATTAGGTAAACTAATAGCGCCTCCGCCCTCCTACGATACGCCATCATTCGAGCAAGCACCACAAACACCTATGACACCAGGTTCTTCTGTTTTCTCAAGCACATTATTTTCTTCTTCATCAGGCCGTTCTCTTGCTTCATCCCTTGCCTCACCGCGCTCAACAGCTTCCGAATCTCCGCCTGCTCCGCCACCTGAATCACACGAAGCGCCAGCCCATCGAACGAACAGCCCAGCACGCTGATAATCAATCGCCATGATTTGATGGATTTTCTGTATTGATTTTTGCAACAGAACTTATAGAAAAAAAGATTGTTATTGGATCCCACTGTCAAGCAGCGGGATGACAAAGTCCTGCTCATGAGCTAAAACAATCGTGTCGACCCAATAGCTCATTTTCTCATCTCCGTTATCCAGAACTCAGGTTAAGCGCTGAAAAACAACCCTGTTTTTCAACAAAAAATAGCGGAAAATAGAGCAGCCATCAGCTATACTCGTACCATGAAATACATTAAACATAAGCTTCATTTAAATAAAAAGGTAACCCTATGATTACGCTACAAACAAACTACGGTGATATCGGTATTGAATTAGATCTCGAGCACACCCCTAAAACAGCCGAGAATTTTTTAGCCTATGCTAAAAGCGGTTTTTATGACGAGACGATTTTTCATCGCGTCATTGATGGCTTTATGATTCAAGGCGGTGGATTTGATCAACACATGAAACAAAAACCCACACAAGCGCCTATCGAAAATGAAGCGGCCACCGGTGCGCCGAATACGATCGGCACGATTGCCATGGCGAGAACCTCCGACCCTCATTCCGCCACTGCACAATTTTTCATTAACGTCGCGGACAATAAATTCCTCGACCATAAAAATAAAACAGAAGCCGGGTTTGGCTATTGCGTATTTGGTAAAGTAACGGCGGGCCTGGATGTTGTGAATAAAATTAAAGCGGTTAAAACAACTCGAAAAGCCGGACATCAAGATGTCCCGGTGGATGTCGTGGTCATTGAAAAAGTAATTGTGGCGTAAATTTCCTATTCACAAGACAATACACCCCATTTAAGAGGCAAAGGATATGCTAGTAGTTAACGTTGAGGAGTTAAAAAAGAATCCAGAATTTCGGGCTATGTTTGACGAAAGGCAAGGAAGAATGTATGCGCAAAAAAGCAGCTCAGATAATAATGAACTGGCAACCGATTTAACACGTGGAGTACTTATTAATGGTAACAAAACCACGCCAACGGAACTGGATGCTTTATTAAAATCCAACACTCAATTCCAAGCCGCAAAAGAAGCTTATTACCAAAATCTACTCGCTATACGAGCAGCAATTCAGTCTGAAAAACCTACCATTGGTGCGCCAGTAGCGCCCACAATACCCCCTCCAAGAACCCCTTCGCCCACTCAACGAGGGCGCATGATCCGAACAAAACAAAGTAACGTATCTCCCAGAGATGCGCCTAAGCATGGCTACTCTCCAGAGCAATTCATTTTCAACCTGCACCAAAAAAGAAATGGACGCATCGCTTTAGATATCAAATATTCCCGACTAAAAGTAACCGTAGCTGACGAAAATAAAGAATATCTTTTCCCGGGCGAAATCCACTATCGCAGTGACCTAGTCCATGGCGATTTCATGTTTCAAACATTGAGCGTCACGCCTTCTTTAAAACCTTTTATGACGGGCAATAAAGACCTGGATGTCTCGAGACTGATGGCGGCACAACAAGCCCACATCGCGGAATCCTGTCGTGCAGTTATCCAAGAAACAGAAAAGACACTGCAACAATTCCCCAACGAGGAAACGCAAAAAAAACTTAATGAATTGAAGCAACAGCCAAATAGCGACCAACAATTACGCGCGCTTTATCAACTGAACAGTGATCTATCCCAAAAAATAGAACAACAATTTGATGCCCTCTATAGCGGCTTGAAAAGCGATGTAGAAAGAAGTCCTGGCACAGATCAAACTATGGCCTTGGTACTCGAATCAGCCAAACAATTTAGACAGGAATTGTCGCCTCAGTTACCAGCTGTCGTTGCTGAATTGGAAAAATTGCGATCTATCGGCCTGATTGCAGGGGGCACTCCTCCTGTACAGCTCTTGGTTGAAGCAAGATTTAACCTCGCAAAAATGGCGGCCCAAGACGAAATCGCCGCGGCAAAAGCTTTATATCAATTCCAACCAGAAAAATATCCTACCTTGCCGGCAATGGTACAAGCCGCAGAAAACGAGTTAGCAAAACAACAAACAGCCCCCGTCGATCCCAACGAGCTAAATCACGCCTCTCAACGTTTAGAAGGCATAGCGCTTTGCTTAAGCATAGGAGCCACACAAGAAAAATCTCTTACCTCTTCTGAAATGTTTGATCGATACACCCAATTTATAGCGGCAAAAGAAGCCTTAAGGTCCATCAAACCAACAAGTCAGCCTTCGCACCAACAAGCTATTGATGATTTATTAAAAGACATCGAGGAAAAGCCCCTTTCTCATGAGAACGTAACAGATTCGCTAATAAGATTAAGCGAAATGAAATCTCGCATTGAGCAAGAGAAAGAGGAAGAAGTAACCAAAGAGAGCCCATTTCTTGCCGCCAGAACTGAGTTGGAGCATTTTGGTCAAGAAAAACCGCAATTTAAAAAAATCATTCGCGTCGCCCTCAAAGAATTAAACCAATGCGTCGAAGAAGATCCCTCCAGCATTCTTCACCTCACTGAGAAACTCAGTCAAGTAAATAGTGCTTGCAACAATGCACAGCTGGCAGATAGAAGTGCAAGCACCATTGATCCGAGAATTGTTTTAAAAGAATTGATTAACAACATCAGAGCACAACGATTTAAAGCCGCTTCGGAAAAATTACAAACCACCATCACCGTTGCAAAAAAGCAGGCCTCCACCACTGCACCGCTGTTAGATCATGCCCAAAAAGTATTAGCCGAAGCAAACAGCATCGCCGAAGAACATCCCAAAGACAAGAAGCTATTAACCTCTACATTAAATAGCCTAAATGCCTTAATTAAAACGCCGGCCAATCCAGCCAATCAGCAGCGATATGAACAACAACGACAACAAACTCTAAAACGCAGCCAACATCGTCCCTGGTTGAAAAGAATAGCCAGCACGATGAGCCTAATCACAGGAGGCGCTTTGATTGCCGCTGGAGTTTTGGGTTGTATTTTTACCCATGGCGCCAGTTTGCTGTTAGCCGGCGCCGGGCTAGCCATGGTGGGCGCTTCTCTAGGAACCATGAAAAAAGAAAAACCAAACCCAGATTTAAACACACCTATAACAAAAGTATTGGCTCAACGAGCAAGAACCCAAGCTCCGCCGTCTTCTGCGAGATCCAGCATGCCGGCCGAGCAGAATACAGATCAGTCAGCATCAACGGCTCGTCCCAGGATGAGCGTTTAATCCGAGAGATAAATTCATCACCACAAGACACGCCGTTCATTCTGCCGCCATGGCGAGATACAAGCTGAAACCATCCAGTTCTTTGTCATTCCGAAGATTTTGTGTGCGGTCATTGCGAGGACTGCGTGCGTATTCCAGCGTATCAGTGAATAGCGCGCCGTCTTCGCAAATTGACCGAGGGGTTTTATTTGCTTTTTGATTTTACAAAAAGCGCTTTCTCTTCCTTAACGACTCGGACGTTGAGCTAGAACTAACCCATATCGCTCGTCGTATGCGCGTTGAGCCTCGGAACAAGTATGACGCGCATCCGTCATCGCCTGTCTACCCACCTGCGCAAACAAACAAGACCCTTTCTTAAAGAGGCTAAACTGATGACACTCCACCACATACTGTATAAAGCAGGCTTTGTCTTTATCAGAACCTCCAATAATTTGTTGGCATCTTTGATCCGTTAAGCTTTTCACTATTGCAAACATTGCTGGCGTTACAGGAGTTTTATTGTAACGAACACTCCACAACAGCTCAGCCTGCGCTGACGATAAACTTGCCGCCTCCAAAATATCTGCTCCTTTATCACGAATGGCACACCTTGCATGATACGCGCGATCACATTCATCATCCGTTAATCTTGCCGTCTTTAAAAACATATCCCGCGTTACAGAAATCTGATTGTAACGAAAACTCCACAGCAGCTCAGCCTGTTTTGGCGATACCTTTGCCGCCTCTGAGATACTCGCTACTTGAGCGTAAATGACAAATGTTACGTCACGCGCGCGATCACATGCACCATCCGTTAATCCTCCCACCTCTGCAAACATATCCCGCGTCACAGCTATATAAGAGCTAGCAAAACAAGACAACAGCTTAGCCTGCTTTGGCGATAAACTTGCCGCCTCCAAGATACTCGTTACTTTCTCGCGAACGACATATCTTGCACAAGACACGCTATCACATTGTTCATCCGTTAATTGTTTTACCTCTTCAAAAATTCCCGACGTTATAGGCATATGCTTACAAAAGCGATCAAGATCCCACAACAGCGTAGCCTGCGCTGACGATAAACTTGCCGCCTCCAAAATACTCGCTGCGTTACTGCAAACGGCACACCCTGCATAAGACACGCGATCACATTCATCATCCGTTAATCTTTTCACCTCTTCAAACATGCTCGACGTTACAGGAGTCTTAGTGCAACGAAAATGCACCAACAATCCAGCCTGCTTTGGCGATAAACTTGCCGCCTCCAAGATACTCAGAAATCCACTCCTGATGTCATATTTTGCTTGAAGTACGCGATCACATTCCTCAGGCCCTAATCTTAGTATCTCCAGAAACCTGTTCAGCGTTACAAGAATCTGACAGTCGTCGCCGTAACGAAAACTCTTCAACACGCTAGCCTGTTTTGGCGACAAACTTGCCGCCTGCTGGATAGTCGCTACTTTAGCGTGAACGATAAATATTACATCACACACCTTATCACATTCCTCAAGCTTTAATTTTTTTATCTGTTCCATCATTGCCGGCGTTACATAAATTTCACAGCTACGCAAACTCTTCAACACGCTAGCCTGTTCTGACGACAAACTTGCCGCCTCCGAGATACTCAGAACTCCATACCTAATGTCATCTCTTGCTTGAAATACGCGAGCAAATTCCTCAGACCCTAATTTTGTCACCTCTTCACACACTTCAGGCGTTATAGCAATCGGATTGCCCCCATGAAGAAAACTCAACAATTCAGCCTGCTCTGGCGATAAAATACCTACCGCTTGCATAAATACCTCACAAAATATTAATATTAAAATCAACAGCTCAAAAAGAAATGTCGGAAGTAAATATAGATTACGCTTTTAAATTTCGCCAAATAAAGTGACCATTTTTGCACTTCAATTAATATAATCCCCTCGTCAACCTAATTTATGAGTCAACTCGTTTATTCAAGATCAATATAAAAAAATACGCGTAGCCTCTAATAATCCGCTATAATCATCAGTGGATGTAAAAGGGATGCCGATTCAATTAGTCGAGAGGAGCTTCATGATCACATTACAAACCAATTATGGCGACATTAGCCTCGAATTAGATCTCGAGCACACCCCTAAAACAGCCGAGAATTTTTTAGCCTATGCTAAAAGCGGTTTTTATGACGAAACGATTTTTCATCGCGTCATTGATGGCTTTATGATTCAAGGCGGTGGATTTGATCAACATATGAAACAAAAACCCACTCAAGCGCCCATCGAAAATGAAGCGGCCACGGGTGCGCCGAATACGATCGGCACGATCGCCATGGCGAGAACCTCTGACCCACATTCCGCCACCGCGCAATTTTTTATTAACGTCTCGGACAATAAGTTCCTCGACCATAAAAATAAAACAGAAGCCGGGTTTGGTTATTGTGTGTTCGGTAAAGTAACGGCGGGTATGGATGTTGTGAATAAAATCAAAGCCGTCAAAACAACTCGAAAAGCCGGACATCAAGATGTCCCGGTGGATGTCGTGGTCATTGAAAAAGTGGTGATAGAGTAATTTTTTATGCTGTCTTTTGATGTTCCACAAGCGCTACAAAAAATTGAGGAGGTACTTGAAAACCCTCGACTTAACCCTATAGAACGCCAAAAAATAATTTTATATCGACGAGCGTTGAAGAAAACACCACGTTCATTATCTAAAGAAAAAATCAGCACATTATTACAAAAGAAAGAAGAAACAGTACTTCACACCCTACAATCAGAAGATCATTTCTATGTAAGCCCTCCTACTAATCCAAAACCAGTTCTACAGCATGATCTCGAAAGAAATCTACGCATGGCATTCAATGGAAAAACTGCAAAATTATTATCAAGCGATACCGATATCGTGATAAGAGCCGATGGTCCTTGGTTCCTTCTAAAACACGAACAAAAAGTACAACGCACTGACCTCTTTAATTTCAATGATTTATTAACAGAGACATTTTTATCGCCACAACAGGTAAATAGATTTGAAAAAGCTTACCCACAAGGACTCGGAGGCAGTACATTTTGCGTATTAATTCAAACAATGAATATCGATACTCGGTCTCTTGGTGGTGAGCATAATCCCGTCCCTCCACAATCATTACCAGTCGACAGCTTGATAAGACATGATGCTAGTGGCGTTTACTATACAATAGGCTCTGCTATACCGTACATCGTTGAAGATAACATAATTATTCCTATGGGGGGAATAATAAATAGCACATTTCAATTTCTCCCAACCCACCCAGCTGGTCTGACAGAAGATAGAGCCTTTGAGTGCATGTCTCTCGAAGTGGGAGATCTGATGGCAGAAAAAACGCTATTTCATGAAATCTCTGCTCTCGATTTTTGTATCGTGCACAGTATTATCAAGCATCCAGAGAACCCTGATTTTACTTCACCCTCATGGCTTACAGCCGATGATAAGAAAAAAAGGCAATTATTATGGATTGCTCTTTCACAAGATGATACAGGGTTATTTGCAGAACAAATATTTTCAGAAGCTAATTTACGCGATCTATTAAAAAATCTTACAAACCAAGAGATTGACTCGCTCATAGAAGATCTCCAAATTTTTCATGAAGAAGCGAAAGCATCTGGTGATATAGAAAAAGAACGAAGACTGCAAAAATGCCTAGAAAATTATATTCCCACATTGAGCGATACCCTATTTGATCTGGGCGGAAAAAATTTATTTGATGAAGATGTAGATCCTGCGAAACGACAAACCACTCAAGTAGAGCCATCTCCTCTATTAAAAGCGATGGATGCTTTGATCGTCGTAGATTTTGCTCGTACGGCGGCGGCTCAGCGGGTGCCGGAATTTCCTCGAGATTCTGCGGAACACGATATCCACCAGCATGAGGCAGAAGAACAATTAGGCAGAATGATAGCGCTTCAAGAACGAATCCCGGAATTTGTTGATGTATTGGCTATTGCGCGCCAACAACTTAAATACTATATGAAGATTCAGAATTCACAAAAAATACAGAGCATTCTTACCGCTGAAAATCTGCATAAGATTGAGCTGTTTCTTTTGGCAATAGCAAAGTTGAAAACCATCTCGTCACAAGCAAAACACTCTTTATACGTACACAATCCGGCACGAGCACATATATTGTCTGAAATTCAAGAGGTCGCGGACAAGATCTATACACACACCGTTGAAACGCCTACTGATGAAATGCTAGTCACTATGACTACCGCTTTAAACAATATCCACAAACAATATCAATCTTTTTTTTCCATAAGAGACTCTTTGGTTAAAGAACTTGTATCTATAGACGAGCCAATTTACGCATCAGCCAGGCAACAGTTACATAAAATTGAACAAGATTTTGCGGAAGCCTTAATTGACTGCACAGAGGCAACAACCAAATTAAATATATTATCCAATTTCTTAGCTACAAGAAAATCTTTGAGAGAAATGATCGCAACTCAAAATTCACAAGAAGACAGCGTCATCGTTATCGCTTTTCAGCAAAGACTGTCCGTAATCGATACGCAGTTTAGCAGCAGTGACATTGATCCAACTGTTTTAACCGAAGAATTAAATAACATCCTTCATTTTCTTGCTCAGAGAAAAGATTCAAAAAAAATTTGTAATAGTGGTAGCTTGAACGAAGACTGGTTATCCCAAATTCGCGATAAAATTAAACAGCAATTCTCTAAAATAGACGAGCAAGTAATAGCCAATCCCTTAATAGCGATACCCACAGTAACAACTGAATTAAAGCAACTATCTCAAAACCTCAGTTGCTTTCTTTCTACAAGAACATCCCTGCAACAAATGGGTGCCTCAGTATTAGGTGGAAACGCACTAACATCCCTCCGCACACAAATGCAAAAAATTGATCAGCAGATCTCTGATGGTTTGCCATTAGCGAACGCCATGGAATTATTGGGCCCATTAAGTTCTCAGTGCTTCTCATTTGTTAATAATAAGCGAGCTTTAGGAGACTTGATCAACCGAGCTGAACACCTAAACGATCGCCCTGAAGAAATTACAATAATTATCGCAACGGCCAAACATGAGTTAGAAACAATAGAAACATCAGAAAATCTAGATTTTCATTCGGCAAACAGTAACCTATCTGCGCTTAAGCAACAACTTGATGCTGCAATCGAGCTGCAAACCAGTATCAACAAAGTACAGCAAGTTATACCTCCTCAGCAAAAACAAGATATTGTTCCTATCATTACGCTCGCAAAACGAGCGTTAACGCTCCTTTCATCAAAGGTGAGACAACAAAATGTAAGCAATGAGCGAGGGTTAGCTAGACTTCTAACTAATTTTGCGGAAGATGGGAGAGCCGCTACAGCTACGCTGCAAAAAGCTACTCGGATTTTCGAAAACATTCAACAAGCTCAACCACCAGCTTTGACTACATCACCACAACTGCAAATCCCGCCACCGGTAACAACATTATCTATGGCGCCAATTATGCTGCCCAAAAAACCATCAAAATGGGCAAATCGAATAAAAAATTTTTTTGGCGTGTTTTCTGTTTTTGGCGCAATTATAGCGGGGACAACGATTTTGACAGGGATGTCAATGCTGATTACAGGGGCAGTCTTAACCGCTACGGGTATTGGTGCTGCGCCTGGTGTGTTTTTGATGGCGGGTGGATTGGGTATGATTGCTCTTGGAGGGGGGGCTTTAGCATCGAATGCATTCGGAGTACAACACTTTCTCCTTTCATCTCAGAAAACGAAGACTCCATCTGAACCCCCTTCAGTACCTGCACCGCAACTAGTTGTTCCACTTACTGCCTCAACTTCTGCGGTGCAGACTGCTCTAACTGCCGCGCTACCTTTACCGATAACTACTACGGACTCATCATTTCCAGGCGATACAGGGGGATTAGAGGGACAGGGAGGATCACCGCCAACGCCAACGGGATTTTCATCTCCTGCTCCTGGATCCGTAAGCAGCTCGCCTCGTACTTCTTTAGCCTCAAAATCAGGTGAGGAACGCGCGGCGATATCTCCCCCCGAATCAGCCTCTCCAGCTGTGACTCCGCCACCGTCTTTGGATCTGCCTACGGCAACAAGTTCTGAGTTGTTTAAAAAAGACACCGGCGCAGGAATTGGTCCAACGGCGGAAGAACCTGTTGGTGCGGGCTCTACAGAAAAAGTTTGCGAAGTCAGATCAGGAAAACCTCCCATAAAAGAAGGGGTTACCTCTTCGGCGGAAATCGTTAAACCAGCAGCAACTTGCAGTGCATAACAAAATAACAAGTCGCACGAAATCCAGTCATCACAATGACAGCTCCCGCGGAGTTTCTTTTAATTTCCCCGTGGTATATTTATGCAAAATACTAGTCACTAAAGTTTGATAAGGCAGTCCTTCTGCTTCAGCAATTTCCTTGAGTTGCTCTAAATCTTTTGAAAACACCCTAATGCTGATTCGTTTTTCTTTTCCTTTTCGAAAATAGCGAGTAGCTGCTTGTTTCGCTTCTTTTCGTACTTGCTTTATATTGGACACTGTTTCCCACTCGCCACGCTCTAATGACCTCATTTTTTCACTTTTACCTTTGATAAATACTTCTTTGTTAATTTTCGGCTAGGAAAAAATTGTCTTTAAAAAATAACTGTTATCATTTTCCGTAAAAGGAACAGCATAAACATATCCGCCAATTTCAACGATAAATATTTGTTGATTGGGATATTTATCCTTAATTAGGGTGTTTAACAATGTCAATCTCTCGATCAGCTTCTAACTCACCAATGATCTGTTGAAAACTAACACCTCGTTCAATTTCCAGCGTTGCATTCTTCATTTCATTAAAAACAAAATTTCGTATTTTTTTCATATGCTATATGTATATAAAATGTATCAATTGCCATCATGATTTTTTATTTTTAATCGAAGCACAATCCGTGTTCACTTCACACTAACTGAAAAAACCCCTAAAAATCGGGCAATTTTTGATCTAACTTATTGCTTTTGCATCATTCTAAATATCGATATACTTATTTTGCGTTGAGCTTTCTTTAAATGGACTAAAAAATATGCC
>MGXI01000007.1:0-2326 GCA_001801315.1 Gammaproteobacteria bacterium GWF2_41_13
GCTAATAAAGCCGTATATTGCTCCACCAAGGATGCTTTTGGCTCGGTCAAAATGCGCACGAAATCATCCGTCGTCAAAGCTTTTAATTCGACGCGAATCGGTAATCGACCTTGCAATTCAGGCACCAAATCAGATGGTTTCGAAATATGAAAGGCCCCTGACGCAATAAATAAAATATGATCGGTTTTCACAATGCCATACTTGGTGGACACCGTACATCCTTCGACCAAGGGTAACAGATCACGTTGAACACCTTCGCGCGATACATCTGGCCCGCCGTTCGCTTTATCCGCGCGTTTAGCAATTTTGTCAATTTCATCGATAAACACAATCCCATTTTGCTCAACACTTTCCAAAGCTTTCGCTTTCAGTGTCTCCATATCGATTAATTTTGCCGCTTCTTCATCGATAATCAAACGAACCGCTTCTTTAATACGTAATTTACGCATTTTTTTACGGTCCATCGAAAGATTCTGAAACATACTGCTTAATTGGTTAGTCATATCTTCCATACCCGGCGGCGCCATAATTTCAACGCCCACGGCAGGCCCTGCAATTTCAATTTCGATTTCCACGTCATCCAATTCATGACTGCGTAATTTAGTTCGAAATTTAGCGCGTGTTTCAGAATCATCTTTCGCCTCTTCAGAGGGCGTACCAAACCCTAGCTTTGGTTTAGGGATTAATACATTCAAAATGCGCTCTTCTGCGCTTTCTTCAGCACGCTGCCGCACCTGATGCATGGCAATTTCGCGCTGCATTTTGACGGCCATTTCCACTAAATCACGAATGATCGATTCCACATCGCGCCCAACGTATCCAATTTCCGTAAACTTAGTGGCTTCAACTTTAATAAACGGCGCTTTCGCTAAACGCGCCAGGCGCCTCGCAATTTCTGTTTTCCCAACGCCAGTTGGCCCAATCATTAAAATATTTTTAGGGGTGATTTCCGGTCGCAATTCTTCATCGACCTGCAATCGCCGCCAACGATTACGCAGCGCAACGGCTACGGCACGTTTAGCTTCTTTTTGCCCGATGATAAAACGGTCCAGCTCGTGCACAATTTCTTTCGGCGTCATCATGCAGGTGAAAGATGTCTCTGCCGGTTCTTTTTGAAGCGTCATAATTTTATTCGACATAATTTTTTCTCAGTTAATTACTATTCACAAGATAGCTCTTCAATTGTTAAATGCTGATTCGTATAAATACAAATTTCAGAGGCGATTTTTAAGCTTTTTTCGACAATGTCACGCGCCGCTAAATCCGTATTTTGCATCAGCGCCCTCGCAGCGGCTTGCGCGTAATGTCCGCCCGATCCGATCGCAATTAAATTATGTTCCGGCTCGACGACGTCCCCATTACCCGTAATAATAAGTGATGTTGTCTTATCAGCCACGGCGAGGAGCGCCTCTAATCGACGTAACATACGATCCGTTCGCCAATCTTTGGCTAACTCGACCGCGGCGCGCGTTAATTGCCCATGATACATTTCTAATTTAGTTTCGAACCGTTCAAATAACGTAAACGCATCCGCTGTACCGCCCGCAAAACCCGCAATCACCTTGTCATTGAACAAACGTCTCACTTTTCTGGCATTACCTTTTAACACGGTATTGCCTAACGACACTTGCCCATCGCCGCCAATCACGACGGTTTTGTTTCTACGCACACATAAAACGGTTGTTCCGCGAAATTGTTCCAAGAGAAGCTCCTTTTTATTTTGCATTGTCTACTATATGGGGGCGGAGACAATCTCTTTCAAGCTCCAAACCGCTCTTTCAAATACTCAAACACCACTCGCAATCCCATCGCTTCTCCACCCTCAGGTCGACCTGGACGCGCTCTCAAATTAAATCCAATCATGTCAAAATGAATCCAAGGTACCACCGGTTTAATGAATAACGCCAAAAATAAAGCGGCCGTAATTGCACCCCCTTGCCTACTACCCACATTCATCCAATCTGCCACTTTGCTTTTGAGGGATTCCAAATAAGGTCGATGAAGCGGCATCTCCCACACCGGATCATCAATCGCTTTGCCAATCTTCAATAATTCTTGCGCCAATTCATCCTCATTTGAAAAAAATGGTGTTATCTCCGCACCAAATGCATCTCGCGCGGCGCCCGTTAACGACGCAAAATCAATTAACAAATCGGGTTTTTCAGAAGCGGCTTCGACTAAAGCATCGGCAAGAATCAATCGGCCCTCCGCATCGGTGCTCGTCACTTCGACCGTTTGACCATCCCGCATACGAATCACATCACCCGGACGATACGCATTGCCCGATAACATATTTTCAACGATGGGGATCAATACACGCAAATGA
>MGXI01000007.1:2354-13465 GCA_001801315.1 Gammaproteobacteria bacterium GWF2_41_13
ATATCTTTTTTCATCATCAACATGTTGGGCGAAGACTTTAAATCAAGCCCTCCACTATCAAAACAAACCCCTTTGCCGATTAATGTAACTGTCGGATGTTTTCCATCACCCCATCGCAACTCGACCAACCGGGGTTTTTCAATGCTCGCTTTTCCAACAGTATAAATAGCGGGGTAATTTTGCGCGAGCAATGCTTCGCCCACAATTTCATGAAACGCCGCATGATGTGTCTCTGTTAATTGTCTCGCCTCTTCGGCCAAGCGAGTGGTCGTCATATCATTCGCTGGCGTGTTAATCAGATCACGTACCCAATAAATACTAGAAACGGCATTCTGTACAAACGCTTCATCACAACCGGCGGGCAAAAGCAATTTCGCCGCTTTGCGTTTTGCCTTTTTATAAGCGGTAAATTGGTAACTACCCAAACCCCAGGCAAGACACCCTAAAGAAGTCATCGCATGAGAGTCAGTATCCTCAAAACAATAAACACCTTCTGGCAATAAAAAAGGTAATTTGCCAAACGACCAAAAATCTTGATCATCTTCCAAACCCACAAGTACTTTTTTGAGCTGTCCTTGTTGATCACGAATCAAGCAAACCTCTCCCGATTCTGCTTTGAAAGCCGTTTCGTGAACCCAGTGTTGAATGAATTGCGTTTGCGATTTAATCCACAATTTTAGCTGAGATTTGATAACCGGCATAATAACCACGGCTGGCTGGCGATGCGTTTTTGTAAAACAAGGTAACATAAAAATTCTCCCACTCAAGAAAGTAAAGAACGCAAGCTTAACGCGAAATGGGCTTTGCACTCAATTTAAAAAATCGGTACACTGTTTCGCATTAATTTAAGTTGCATAAAGGATGAGAAAATGAAAGGCATTATTTTGGGCGCTGGCGCCAGCACTCGGCTTTATCCTGCTTCACGACACATCAGCAAATTATTATTACCTGTCTATGATAAACCTATGATTTATTACCCGCTTTCAACCTTGATGCAAGCGGGCATTCGCGATATTTTAATTATCACCTCTCCTCAAGATCAATCGCTGTTTATGAAGCTATTAGGGGATGGCTCGCCATGGGGCATTTCGATTTCTTATGAGGTGCAAACCGTCCCTCGCGGCATTGCCGACGCATTTATTATTGGCGAAAAATTTATTGGTAACGATGATGTTTGTTTAATTCTCGGCGATAACATCATTCACGGCGATAGCTTTGCGCGATTACTCCCGAACCTTTCTCATCGACATGTCGGTGCAACCGTTTACGGTTATCCCGTCAACGACCCCGAACGATTTGGCGTCCTCAGTTTTGACGCCGCAGGGCATGTCAATGATCTTCTTGAAAAACCTAAAAATCCACCGTCAAATTACGCTGTCATCGGATTATATTTTTATGATAATCAAGTCGTCGATATTTCAAAAAATCTGAAACCTTCCGCACGCGGCGAATTAGAAATTACAGATGTGAATCGCGTTTATCTCAATAAAAAACAGCTACAAGCACAATTGATTGAACCGGGCACAGCTTGGCTCGATACAGGCACACATGATTCGCTGTTAGAGGCGTCTCAATTTGTATCTGTACTCGAACATCGTTTGAACATTAAAGTTGGCTCTCCTGAAGAAATTGCCTGGCGGAAAGATTACATCACTGATGCGCAATTAAAAGCTCTCGCAGAACCGCTCGTGAAAAGCGGATACGGAAAACCTTTATTGGAATTATTATACCATGCACGTCACACAACACGCTAAATTACCCGATTTACTCATCATTGAGCCTAAACACTTCGGCGACACGCGCGGCTATTTTTTTGAAAGTTTTCAAGCAGAACGCTACGCATTACATGGGATTCCCGCAACATTTGTTCAGGATAACTGCTCCAGATCGATGAAGGGCGTCTTGCGCGGATTGCATCATCAGAAAGCTCACACCCAAGGTAAGCTTATTTATGCGACACGCGGTCAGATTCTCGATGTTGCTGTCGATATTCGACAAGGCTCTCCCACATTCGGACAATGGGCCGGCGTCATTTTAGATGATCAAAATCATCGCCAAGTTTATATTCCGCCAGGCTTTGCGCATGGATTTTGCGTCTTGTCACTTGAAGCCGATATTTTTTATAAATGCACCCATTATTACTATCCAGCCGCTGAACTGACGTTGCGATGGGATGATCCGGATGTCGGGATCGAATGGCCGATCCAAAATCCGTTAATTTCCGTTAAAGACCAAAATGGAAAATTTTTAAAAGACTTTAACAAATGCGATCTGCCCATCTGGGAAAAACCCTAAAATAAAAATTTACCACTCATTATGACACAGAATTTTTTAACTCCGTCACACAGCGGCGACCACGCCCCTCAATCCTCAATCCTCAATCCTCAATCCTTACTTGTCACCATCCTCATTCCCAATTATAAAACCCCCGAGGTGACCCCATTATGTTTGAGGTTATTGCGTCAATATACGGATTTCAACAAAGCACGAATCATCGTCATTGATAATGATTCGCAAGATGCCTCTTTGGCCTATCTCAAAACTTTGCCTTGGATTACGCTCATCGAACGAAAACCAGAACCCGGTGATTTCCCCGCTTTAGCGCATGCCCGTGCTTTGGATTTAGGCTTAACCCAAGTCCAAACGCCCTATGTATTATCGATTCATACGGACACCATCGTAAAGCGTCCCGATTGGCTTGAGGTATTGTTAAAACCCTTTGAAAACCATCCTGAAGTCAGCAGCGTAGGCTCATGGAAATTAGAATCAAAACCCTGGTTTGAGCGAGGTGCGAAATGGCTTGAAAAGCAGACGCAATTACTGTGGTATCGCTCAATTGGAAAACAAGATCATGCCATTCAAGGCCACGGGAAAAATTATTATTATTTACGTAGTCATTGTGCGCTTTATCGCATGGACTTGCTAAAAAAATACCAACTGACTTTTTCAGCAGAGCGCGAAAATGCAGGAAAAGTTATCCATAAAAAACTACAAGAATACGGCTATCAATCTATTTTTCTGCCGTCTGAATTACTAGGCCAATATGTCGATCATCTCAACCATGCAACGACGGTTTTGAACCCACAACTCGGCTCTCGAGAAAAAAGCATCATCAAAGGCACAAAACGCATTCGCCGTGCACTCAAAAAAATCGGCGCAGATAAAATTCTGCAAAATGATCAGCTGGATCGATGAGAATTGAGGAATAGAATCGCTTCACGATAAACATTCTATATCTCGATTAGACAGAAACTCCAACTTGTCATAATTATTGACAAATTGAAAGACTATCTGTCATTGCGAGGTATGGCCGAAGCAATCCAATCTCTCGTCATTGCGAGGAGCGCTAGCGACGAAACAATCCAGCTTTATTCTCTGGATTGTTTCGGCCATACCTCGCAATGACGAGAGATTGGACTGTTCCAGCACTGCGTGTTTCGTCATGACAATACTTTGACTGAATCAACAAAGAACAGACAACAAAAATCCATCACATGTCAATTACTTCAAATAGTACTGCACGGTCGTCACGACTCGCACTTTTTTATCGGGACTATTATCGCCATAACTGTCATCCGCATTTTGAACCGTAAATAATCCTTGCGAGGCTTGCCGGATGCCCCCTAGTTGACTATTGGCATTTTTCGCAAAAGTATTTGCCGCTTCTTTTGCATTCGCGGTCGCAGCGGTTAACATAGCAGGCTTAATGTTATTTAACTGGGTGAAAAGATAGTGGACTTCCGACCCGCTCAGCACAATCCCTGACTGAACCAATTCATTGGTTTGCTGCAATATCGTATTTAATAAATCAACTTGATCGCTCATTACGACCAAACTGCTGCTCGCACTGTATCGTTTTAAATTGCTACTGCTTGAGTAACTTTGCGCTTGATTGTCCGTAATCGCTATCGGCTGCGTTTGAATATCCGTGGCGGGAACATGATGCGCCTCTAAAAATGCGAGAATTTTTTTCTGAGCGCTTTCCGTCCCTTGATAAACATCCGGCAATGTATCGCTCGCATAATTAAACATAAGCCGCCAAATGACACGATCCGCTTTGGCATTTTGTTCCGCCAACCCTTTCACCGTCACAAAACGATCTAACGATTTCGAGGTAACGAACCCCGTTTGAATCAACGATCCGGCAATAATGATACCTACAGCAATAATGATTGCTGAAAGAATGGACCTTACGGTTTTCATGGCATTTCTCCTTTGTATCAAAAAAAACTGGTAGCTATTCTCTCATCATTGCGAGGAGCGCTAGCGACGAAGTCCGCCGTCATTGCGAGGTATGGCCGAAGCAATCCAGCTTTAATTCTGGATTGCTTCGGCCATACCTCGCAATGACGAGAGAATGGATTGCTTCATCGCTAGCGCTCTTCGCAATGACAACAGACAGCCTGCTTCTTCAATCCTAAAATAACCTTATCAATCTCCATCTGCGCCGCATCAAACCAGGTAATAGGTGACCACGCTCTCAACCAGGTTAACTGTCTTTTCGCCAATTGTCGAGTCGCAATGATGGCTTGTTCTTTCATTTCCCCATAGGAACATTCGCCGCTTAAATAGCGCCATACTTGTCGATACCCCACCGATCGAATCGACGGCAAATCGGGGTTTAAATCTCCGCGACGATATAATCGTTCTACTTCTTCAACCAATCCCGTTTGCAACATTGTCTCAAATCGATTGGCAATACGCTGATGCAATACCGATCGATCATCAAAATTAATCGCAATATTGATCCACCGCACTGATCGCATTTCCCCAGGGGGCGATTGCTGCTGCAACGTCGTCATTGAATGGCCGGTAATTTCATAAACCTCTAACGCCCGCTGTAATCGCTGCGGATCATTCGGATGAATACGCAAAGCCGCCTTCGGATCAATTAGCTTTAATCGTTCATGCAAAACATCCCATCCGAACGTCTGCGCCTCTTGTGCGATTTTTTCTCGCACAGATTGTTGCGCTTTGGGCAAAGGAGATAATCCCTGCTGCAAAGCCTTAAAATATAGCATCGTTCCGCCGACTAAAATCGGCAATTTATTTTTTGCTTGAATCGATTGAATCGCTGCCCACGCGTCTTGCCGAAATTCTCCTGCCGAGTACGGATCGATCGGATCACGAATATCAATTAAATGATGCGGGATTTCCGCTAATTCTTCTCGTGAAGGTTTAGCCGTCCCAATATCCATTCCACGATACACCATCGCCGAATCAACGCTCACAATTTCCGTTTGAAAACGCTTGGCTAATTCAAAAGCCAGCGCCGATTTTCCAGCACCTGTCGGGCCCATCACACACAACACGGGAAATAAAGACATCATTGTCCTCTTTTAAACAACTTATCGAGGTCGATCATCGACAATTGAATCCATGTCGGCCGACCATGATTACATTGATTAATACGATCCGTCGATTCCATGTCACGCAACAGCGCATTCATTTCCGGCAATGTCAATTTACGATTCGCACGCACAGACCCATAACATGCCATCGTCGCTAAAATATCGTTTACATGATTTTGCACGCGCGTTGTTTGCTCGTATTCAATTAAATCCGCAATCACATCGCGCACCAACTCGGCGATATTGACCTCCGCTAATAAACTCGGCACTTGTCGAATCACAATCGTCTCCGGCCCTGAAAAATCAAGATCAAATCCGAGCTCTTTAATCATCTCCAAAAAGGTTTCAACCACACGCATTTCTGTTTCGTTCAAGTTTAAATGAATCGGCAACAATAAGGTTTGTAATTGCAGCTGATCTTGCTCCATCATTTGTTTCAAACGCTCATAGGTAATGCGTTCGTGCGCCGCATGCATATCGACCAATACCAATCCTTGATCGTTTTGCGCCAACAAATACGTATCGTGTAATTGTCCAATGGCAAAACCCAGAGGATAATGCACCGCTTCAGGTAATTCTTCGATGACATGACTTTCAGACAGCGTCGATTGAATCGGCGGTGAATAATCGGATCGATGCAATAATCCATACGACATCATTTGCTCTTGCACTTGCAAAGGGATTTGCGTGGACATCTCTTTTTCTCGATACGGCATCAACGTGCTGATTGTATTAGCATGCATCGTCTGTTGCGCGGGGAAAGCTTTAGCAATCGTCTGCCCGACTGAATACGCAATAAAATCGTGCACGACTTTTGATTCACGAAAACGTACTTCTTGTTTCGTCGGATGCACATTAACGTCGACGGCTTGAGACGGTATTTCTAAATACAAGACATAAATCGGATAGCGATCATGAAACAGCACATCGCGATACGACTGCCGAACGGCATGTGTGATTAATTTATCGCGAATCATGCGACCATTCAAAAAGAAATATTGCAAATCCATTTGACTGCGCGAAAACGTCGGCGCGCTCACCCAACCCGTTAATCGCATCTCACCATTTTCCGCATCGACAACTAATGATTGCTCGATAAAAGCTTTTCCACAAATTTCAGCCACGCGATTTTTGCGCTCATTATCATTTTGCGCTGCACGAAAATGACACACGACCCGCTGATTGTGCCGCAAAATAAATCCGACGTGAAAATGACTGAGCGCCATACGCTTCACCGTCTCGGCGATATGTTCGAACTCGGCTTTTTCAGTTCGTAAAAATTTTCGCCTGGCCGGCACATTAAAAAATAAATCGCGAATTTCAATCGTCGTCCCGCACGGATGCGCCGTTGGCATCGATTCGATTGTGGTTTCGCTGCCTTCGGCACGAATTGACCACCCCGATTGTTGATTATTAACGGCTGACTTTAATATCAACCGCGCAACTGAACTGATACTCGCGAGCGCTTCGCCCCGAAAACCTAATGTCGCAATACGATCCAAATCCTCAAGCTGCGTGATTTTACTCGTTGCATGACGACTCAGCGCCAATGGCAAATCATCACGATGAATCCCGCACCCGTTATCGCGAATGCGAATTAATTCTAGCCCACCTTTTTCAATATCGATTTCGATATGATCGGCGCCCGCATCCAAACTATTTTCCAATAATTCTTTGACGACAGACGCAGGCCGTTCGATCACTTCGCCGGCTGCAATTTGATTACTCAACCGCGGCGGCAATACTTGAATACGCGATAAATTCATAAAGGCTCCAATCCTTCTAAAAAACAACTTCGCACCCGATTACCAATCAGCTCGCCTACACAATCCATTTTTTATTATATGCAAAGGAAAAAATAAGACTACGACAACACTCTCTTCTTCAATGTGATTTTTTTCATCCCTCGCCGAAGCTCTGCCACTAACTCCTCTTCTGTCGGTAAATGAAATTGATATTTGCTCGTAAAAATTCGTCTCGCCTTATCCCCTAAAGTATATTTAACCATGGCGTTACTTTTTTCTGTACATAAAATCAATCCAATGGTTGGATTATCGTCTCTCGTTTTTATTTCCTGATCAAAATAATTAACATAAAGTAGCATTTATCCTAAGTCCGCATGAGATAGCTCTTTCGTTTTGAGATCCAAAATGATGTAACATTTCAAAATCGCGTGATAAAAAACAAGATCAGCGTAATAATGCTTTCCATCTAACGTCAATCGTTTTTGTCTTGCAACAAAAGCAAATCCTCGCCCGAGCTCAAGCAAAAATTGTTGCATGTTGCTAATCAGCGCATCTTCCAACTTCGTTTCTACTAACTTATGCGATTCCGGTATCGCTAAAAATTCCAACACCAAAGGTTCTTTGATAGCATCTTCTGGCTTAATCATTTCCTGTCCTTTGCGCGCCAATTTCATGAGCCCTTTTTTATCTTTACTTTTTGCTAATCTTTCAAATAACAAGCTCGCCATTTGTCGCTCTAATTCGCGCCCAGACCAACAGTTTTTTTCTGCCTCACATTCGTAAAACGCTCTCACTTCCCGTCTATGCTCTCTCATTAACGCCCGATAGTGTGACCAAAAAAAATTGGGATTAAATTGGCTACGCAGTGCGTAGCTTTTTTGTTTTGGTATATACGTTAAATAAAACTGTCTCGCATTTTTAAGTGTTGCTATGCCAAAGCCTTCGCCAAACTCCTTAATTAATCTTGCAGAAATTTCCTGCAAAAGAAAGGCGCCATATTCTGCCCTTATTTTCCCGCGTTGCTCTTCTTCCACAATATCTCGCCCGATCAACCAATAGGTTTTCACTTGTTCCGTATTAACCGATTGCAACACACGAGCGCGCGCCGCATTGATATAACCTGAAATATTTCTATATAACGTATCGATACGTTTTTTTGAAACACGATTTTGATCACAAAAAATTTTTAATGATTTTTTAATCATTTTTTTCTTCTGTTTCATTCGATGCATCTCTACATTATGAACGTGAAAAATACGTCTGCGGTGGTGGGTTTTGCTGCAAATAATTGACAATGCCTGCCGCCAAAGCGCTTGCCAATTGCTTTTGATATGACGGATCGTTTAATTGCGCCTCTTCATCTCGATTAGAAATAAACCCCGTTTCAATCAATAACGACGGAATATCCGGCGATTTCAGCACCATAAACGGCGCTTGCTCGACAAAATTTTCATGCAGCCGCGAGACTTTTTTCAATGCTGCCAATTCAGCATAGCCAAACTGCAAGCTGTCTTGAATCGTCGCCGTTTGAGATAAATCAAGTAGCACTGACCGCAACATATAACTTTTATCAGAGAGACTCACGCCGCCCAACTCTGAATAATTTTCTTTTTGCGCAAGCCACCTCGCCGCTTCACTCGTCGCACCGTGCTCCGATAACGCAAATACAGTCGCGCCGCGCGCGTCCAAATTACTGAACGCATCCGCATGAATCGCCATGAATAAATCACCTTTCCCTTTTCTCGCCAATTGTAATCGCCCGCGCAATGTCACGAAATAGTCCCCATTTCGCGTCATCACCGGTGTAATTCCCTTTTGTGCGGCTAAATCATCGTACAAATCCTTACCAATCGCGAGAACGATATTTTTTTCATGAGTCCCACGTTGACCCGTTGCGCCTGGATCTTTACCACCATGACCTGGATCGATAATCACCACCGCATTGCGTTTTGGCCCCGATGAACGACTATCAAGCGTCACCGCATAAGTACCGCGCGACGTATCATCTCCCACTGTACCCGCTTCATCAGCTTGATCCGCTACTCGATCAACAGGCATCACTGGTTCGATTTTTTTCGACAGCGGAGATTGCGCCTGAGGTGCCGGCGTTTTCGCCATGGCGTGCGCGGACGGCATCGAGTGCAGTTCGGTAATCGACCGCACAGGCGCACCGGTTTTTTGCATAACGACTGCGGAATCATGGCTTGCGCGCGCCATCGTCGGTAAAGCAGGATTGATCAATGTTAATGCCAATTGACAAACCTCTTTCGTACAAATTTTCTGCACAGAAGATCGATCCACTTTCGCAGGGTTTCGCAAGTTAAAGCTCACGCGCAAATTATCGTGATTGATCATTTGCGCATGAATCGATTGAATCAATGAGTCGGAATAATTAAGTGACGTCGCCAATTCAGTATTAAAAAAATCAATCGTGAGCTGCGCTGGATCACTGGTTGTTTTGACGCCGACATGAAACGGTTTCTTCAATAAACATACAATGCGTGTTGTCATTACGCCTGGCGTAACATGAAGGCTGATGAGCTGATTTTGACTCGACACGGCAAAGGCATAACTTGCAACAGTCGATAATAAAAACACTAAAATTCCTGAGCGCCTGGAGGTGCGAAAAAAGAGAGGGTGCGAAACAAAAACAAGCAAGTTTTTAACAAAGCCCTTTGCTTTCCACACAAGCCCAGAGAATTTTTTAATCCATTTCGATATAACCAACAAAACCTATTCTCCCAACTTTGTAACTGCTCAGCACGCTTGCAGAAACGTTCAATCTAGACCCCGCGATCAAGTCGCGGGGTGACCGGACTCCGCATCATTCTACAACTTGATCCCACGACTTCCAGAACTATCATCCCACGACTTCCAGAACTGTCATCCCGCGACTTCCAGAACTGTCATCCCGCGACTTGATCGCGGGATCCAGAAAATAAAAACCATCAAACAAAAACCACCGCGAAACAACAAAGCAATCCACTCCTTCGTCATTGGCGAGGAGCGTTAGCGACGAAGCAATCCGCTTCTTCGTCATTGCGAGGTATGCCCGAAGCAATCCAGAGAATAAAACTGGATTGCTTCGGGCATACCTCGCAATGACGGACTGGGTCTGGATTGTTTCAGCATCGGAACTGCCTTGTCGCTGAGACCCCTCGCGATGACAACAACACCGCTTCCCCTACCCGCGTATTGGCTCGCAGATGAATCAATCGCGTATCATCCTTGATTGTTATTTGGAAATCAAGGTCAGATGGCGGCAAAAAACCCGCCCCTTTTTCAGGCCATTCGACCAAACAAATCCCTGCACCAAAATATTCTCGCGCACCAATAAAATCCAATTCTTCAGCCGACACAAAACGGTATAAATCAAAGTGATAAATACGTCGATGATCGATTTCATACGGTTCGACGATTGTAAAAGTCGGGCTTCTCACCGTTTGCTTTTTAGCGAATGATTGAATAATGGCGCGTACGAGTGTTGTTTTACCCGCGCCCAATTCACCGTACAAAAAAATCGTGATCACATCCGGCAAAATCGCAGCCATTGCCCGCCCGAGCGAGCGCATGTCACGCTCAGTTTTAATGAAGATCGACTTATTAACCACCCGCATACCCCTCTCTACCCACGCAATTTTCGCCTGCATTCTAACATCAATAAGCGAATTTTCTACCCGCAATAAATGGATTAACTCAATAGCGAAAATAATCCAGAAAAAACAAAAAAAATTCGAGAAGACCGAAAAAGTTAATATTTCCTTAAGGTAAGGTTGGTAATATCTTGCTCAGTTCAAAAACGAACCTCTTAACTTAAACAAGGAAAATAATGATGTTAACGCTCAATGCATCGTCTCTATTTGATGTATTACCTCTAATGCCGCCGAGAGCAGCCGCTCAACCCGTGACGAGTGCAGTCTCTCATGTGGTCTGATTCCATTTTAATTGATCAACTCGAGATTTATGTTGCAAGGAAACAATACGGGCAAAGTTATAGCCATTTAATGTTGGTATT
>MGXI01000008.1 GCA_001801315.1 Gammaproteobacteria bacterium GWF2_41_13
AATCGATTTTATTGCAACGGGTAAATATCCTCATAATCCTTCTGAGTTATTGATGCGCGAACATATTGGAAAATTTCTCAATGAAGTTTCCGCCCGATACGACATTGTTTTGGTTGATACCCCACCTGTGCTAGCAGTTACCGACAGTACTATTTTAATGCAGCATGTCGGGACTAATTTGATGGTGGTTGGTTCAGGCAAGGAAACCTTAAGTGAAATTTCGCATGCTATAAAACGAACGAAGAAAAATCAAATTACGATACAGGGGTTGATTTTTAATAATATGGTAAAACAAAAGCATGCTTATGGGTATTATAATTACTATTATTATGATTATCGGTCGAAGGATAAAAAATAGTCAGGCTAATGTTTGGTATAACGTCCAGTTAAAATTTAAGGTGGAATGCAATGTTGTCTAAGGATTACGAGGAGATTAAAAACAACGGGGATCTGATCGCTATTATTTTGCGCGCTAATTATACTTCGAAAGAAACTATTTTTTTTGGCCTTCCCGATTTTTCACAACAACTGGGTTATATTGTGTATAAAAAAGGTGGCGTCATAAAGTCACATTTTCACAAAGAAAATCATCGAAAAATCATGCTGACTCAAGAAGTACTCTTTATTAAAAAGGGTAAAGTGAGAGTGATGCTTTATACAGCCGATCAAGCCTATATCACCTCGAGAGATTTGAATGCTGGGGATACGATTTTTCTTTGTTCGGGCGGGCATGGATTTGAAATGCTTGAAGATGCCGAAATGATTGAAGTCAAGCAAGGCCCTTATTCTGGTAAGGAAAAGGATAAAGTGCTATTTCAGGGAGTTGAAAATGATTCCGGTCAATGAACCCTCGCTCGGTGAAAAAGAATTTGAATATGTCAATGACTGCTTAAAAACGGGTTGGATTTCATCGGCTGGAAAATATATTGAAGCTTTTGAAGAACAATGGGCGGCTTACTGTGGGATGAAATACGGTATTGCAGTGAGCAATGGGACCGTGGCGCTGCAAGTGGCTATGGCTTGTTTTGATTTGGCGCCTGGCGATGAAGTGATTATGCCAACTTTTACCATTATTTCTTGTGGTCAAGCTATTACGTACAATGGGTATCGTCCGGTGTTGGTTGACGCTGAGCCAAGAACGTGGACGATGGATGTTTCACAGATCGAAAAAAAAATCACCCAAAAAACCAAAGCGATTATGCCGGTGCATATTTATGGTCATCCTTGCGATATGGATCCCATTTTGAATTTAGCAAAAAAATATAATCTCGTTGTTTTAGAAGATGCTGCCGAGACGCATGGTGCTGAATACAGAGGTAAAAAATGCGGTGGGTTAGGCGATATCAGTTGTTTTAGTTTTTATGCAAATAAAATTATTACAACGGGCGAAGGCGGTATGATATTAACTAATAATGATGATTACGCGAAAAAAGCAAGGTCTATCAGAAATCTGTGCTTCAAGCCGAATCGACGTTTTTATCATACGGAGTTAGGCAATAATTTTCGACTGACCAATTTACAAGCGGCCATTGGTCTTGCGCAATTAGAAAGAGTTGATGAACTAATTGAGAAAAAACGATGGATGGGGAAAGCTTATACGGAGAAATTACAGGATATTTCAGGATTAACGCTCCCAGTCGAAGAATCCTGGGCGAAAAATGTTTATTGGATGTATGGGATCGTTTTGGATGAAAGTGTGGGTTTGGATGCCGTTGAATTTGCCAAGCGGTTATATGCACAAGGGGTAGAGACAAGGCCCTTCTTTTTAGGCATGCATGAACAGCCCGTTTTGCATGCGATGGGATTATTTCAGAATGAGCGCTATCCAGTTTCAGAAAGAATTGCGAAAAATGGATTATATCTTCCGTCTGGGCTTACGCTCACCGAAGATCAAATGGATCGGGTAGCGCTTGCTGTCAAACAAATAATCAGAGAGATGAAACACTAAAATGAAAAGTGAAAACACACTGATTATCGAAGCGGGGCGAGCTGAAAAGCATTATTGGCTAGATCTCTGGCGATATCGGGAATTATTTTATATTCTAAGTTGGCGCGATATTACGGTTCGTTATAAACAGACGGTGATCGGTGTGTTATGGGCGATCTTAAAACCATTTTTAACCATGGTTATTTTTACGATAATATTTGGGCGATTAGCCAAGTTACCCAGTGATGGAAATACGCCGTATGCCATAATGGTTTACGCCGCGATGATTCCCTGGCAATTTTTTTCTTCGGCGATATCTGATGCTAGCAGTAGTATCGTAGATAATGCGCAGCTAATTTCTAAAGTTTATTTTCCTCGGATCATCGTTCCTATCAGCTCTATTGTGACAAATTTTATCGATTTTCTCATTTCTTTTGTGATATTGATTATTTTGATGATTTATTTTCGGTTTATGCCGAGCTGGCATATGGTGTTTTTACCTGTTTTTTTTATGATTGCTGTTCTCACAGCAGCGGGTATCGGCACTTATATTACTTCGTTGAATGTGAAATATCGCGATTTTCGTTATATCATTCCTTTTCTTGTTCAGCTAGGTTTGTATGTTTCCCCGGTTGGATTTAGCAGTAGTGTTATTCCGGGGAAATATCGCTTGTTATATTCTTTGAATCCTATGGTCGGTGTGATCGATGGTTTCAGGTGGGCAATTCTTGGTGGAAAATCGGCTATTTATTTACCCGGTTTTTTGATGTCTTTGGGGGTGATGCTGTTTTTTTTAATACTGGGTGTTTATACTTTCCGAAAAATGGAAAAAACGTTTGCAGATGTTATTTAAGGAATCAACGTGAGCGATGTTGTAATCAGAGCAGAGCATATTGGAAAAGCTTATTTTATCGGGCATCAGTCCAATGAGCGATATGCTGCTTTACGGGATGTTATTGCAAATAAAACAAAAGGAATATGCACTAAATTGTGTGGCCGTCCTCATCATACCCATAAAACGACAGAAGAATTTTGGGCGCTTAAAGATATAAATTTTGAGATAAAACAAGGCGACAGGGTCGGCATTATCGGCAGAAATGGGGCAGGAAAATCAACGCTCTTAAAGATTTTGAGTAGAATTACCGAACCGACTAGCGGCAGAATTTCTATTAAAGGCCGAGTAGCTAGCCTGCTTGAAGTGGGAACAGGTTTCCATCCGGAACTGACTGGACGCGAGAATATTTACCTCAATGGTGCCATACTCGGTATGACACGGCAGGAGATCAAGCGTAAATTTGATGAAATCGTTAATTTTGCTGAAGTTGAAAAATTTCTTGATACACCTGTAAAGCGCTATTCAAGTGGCATGTATGTGCGTCTAGCATTTGCCGTAGCAGCGCATCTTGAGCCGGAGATATTGGTTGTAGATGAGGTCTTGGCTGTTGGTGATACACAGTTTCAGAAGAAATGTCTCAGCAGAATGAATGAGGTGTCCCGGGAAGGACGAACAGTGTTATTCGTAAGTCATAATATGGCGGCGATTTCTTCCTTATGTCAAAAAATAATTGTTTTAAAGGCGGGAAAAATTGGTTTTGCAGGAGATGTGGAAAGTGGTATTGATCATTACTTGGACGATGCAGACCATGCAAAAGGTTTTGCTGACTTGCGAGATAAGAAATCAAAATTATGGAAGCAACATAACATTATTTCGAAATTATTGAGCATTGAGACGCTTGATGAAATCGATAAAAGGCAAAGCTCTTTCAAGATGGGAGGTTGTCTTAAAATTAAAATACAGTTGGAAGTAATGGATGATAAGCAAGATATTGAAGTGGGTATTTTTATTCGCGACAACAGGGAATCTATTGTGGGCTTATTGTTAAGTGCGGCAGAAGGATTTAAAAACATGAAAAAAGGAGTTAATAGTTTTCAAATAGATATGCCTGAAATAAATTTAATGCCTGGTGACTACAATTTGGGAATTTGGGTTGCGTCTCAGAGGGAAGTTGATGATGCGTATGAAAACGCAATTTCTATCGATATAATTTCTGGCGGTTTTGATGGAAATTATGTCGATTATGACCGATTTCATGGGTATGGTAGCTTGATTCATAGTAGATGGAAAGCTATTTAACGTTAAGACTATCCTGATAAATAAACAAGGATAAAATTGTATATGAGGAAAACATGGAGCTTACAAATAAAAAAGTTTTAGTGACAGGCTCTGATGGTTTTATAGGTAGTCATCTTGTAGAAGCACTTCTGAAAGAGGGCTGTGAGGTTAAGGCTTTTGTCTATTACAACTCTTTTAATTCATGGGGCTGGTTGGACACGCTCCCTAAAAACAAACTAAAAGACATTGAGATCTTTTCAGGTGATATTCGGGATCCTAACGGAGTACGTACTGCCATGAAAGGGTCTGATATTGTTTTTCATCTTGCCGCCTTAATTGGTATACCTTTTTCTTACCACTCTCCCGATTCCTATGTTGATACCAATGTAAAAGGCACGCTTAATGTGTTACAGGCTGCGCGGGATTTTGGGACAGAAAGAGTGGTGGTTACTTCTACCTCTGAAGTATATGGTACAGCAAAGTATACACCTATAGACGAAAAACATCCGCTCCAGGGACAGTCTCCGTATTCGGCTAGCAAGATAGGCGCCGACAAAATTGCCGAGTCCTTCCATCTTTCTTTCAATCTGCCGGTTATTACGGCTAGGCCTTTCAATACTTATGGACCGCGTCAATCAAACAGGGCCATCATTCCGACTATAATAACCCAGATTCTCAGCAATACACGAAAGATTAAACTGGGCTCTTTGCGCCCAATGCGGGATTATAATTATGTAACTGATACTTGTGCTGGTTTTATATCTTTGGCTAAGTGTGATTCGGCGGTGGGGAAAACTGTAAATATTGGTTCCGGTAAGGAGATATCTGTGGGAGAGCTTGCTCATTTAATCATACTATCTTCTGGGAAAAAAGTTGATGTGGTTTCTGATGACATACGTAAGCGCCCTTTGAAAAGCGAAGTTGAGCGTCTACTGTGCGATAATACTCAGATTAAGCATTTGACCGGGTGGGTACCAAAGGTTTCTTTGGAAAAAGGTTTGTCTCAGACTATAGATTGGTTCAAATATTCGAATAATATCAAAAAATATAAGTGGGATATTTATAATGTCTAAAAAGGATTTTATACCGCTTTCAGAGCCCTGCATAACTGGAAATGCTTGGAAGTATGTCAAGGAATGTTTGGATACAGGTTGGGTTTCTAGTGCTGGCGACTACGTTGAAAAATTTGAAAAAGCCATGTGTCATTATACCGGAGCGAAATATGCTGTTGCTGTTGTAAACGGAACTGCAGGTCTACAAATTGCACTGAAGCTTTCAGGGGTGGAAATTGGCGATGAAGTTTTAGTTCCAACACTGACTTTTATAGCGCCCGTAAATACAATACGCTACCTTGGAGCGGAACCTGTATTTATGGATTGTGATGAGTTTATGAATCTAGACCCTATTAAGATGGATGAATTCATAAAAATCTCTTGCAGGAAGACTTCCCGAGGTTTGGTTAATAAAAACACTGGGCGATGTGTAAAAGCAATATTGCCAGTTCATGTCTTTGGCAATCCCTGCGATATGGAGGCCATCATGAGTTTGGCGGATAAGTATGACCTTAAAGTAATAGAGGATGCCACTGAAAGTTTAGGATCGCGTTATATCTCAGGTATTTATAAAGATAAATTTACCGGGACAATCGGAGAAGCAGGCGTATTTTCATTTAATGGCAATAAAATCATTACCACTGGTGGTGGTGGAATGATTGTCACTAATAATAAGCGTTTAGCGGAAAAAGCAAGGTATTTAACTAACCAAGCTAAAGATGATCCAATAAAATATATTCATCATGAGATTGGATATAATTTTCGTCTGACAAATTTGCAGGCTGCATTGGGTTTGGCGCAGCTTGAACAGCTAAAGAAATTTATAAGAATTAAAAAAAATAATTATGAATTATATCGAAATCTTCTGGACTCTGTAAAAGGTATTCAAGTGTTAGGAATACCGAGAGGAACTTCTCCTAATTATTGGTTTTATTCATTATTAGTGGAAAAAAAAGAATATGGTATCAGCGCAGAAGAATTAATGAACCACTTAACCAAAAAGAAAATTCAATCCAGGCCTGTTTGGTATCTGAATCATTTGCAACGTCCTTATCGCAAGAACCAGGCTTGTAAAATTGAAAAGGCCCCATGGTTTTGTAAAAGGGTTTTAAATTTACCTTGTAGCACTAGCTTGCAGGAAGAACAAATAAATCGTGTTGTTTTAGCCATTGATGATTTCGCCGCGAGGAAATAAACGTGTTAGCGCAATGGGGTGATTTATGCAAAAGCTTATTTTGATCGGTGGTGGAGGCCATTGCCGAAGTTGTATTGATGTTATTGAAGCGACAGGTTTTTTTGATATTGTTGGGATTTTAGATGTAGCTCAAAAAATTGGTGAGAAGGTTTTTGATTATTCTATTGTGGGAACGGATAATGATATAAGCAAATTTGTGGCATCGGGGGTGAGGTTTTTGATTACGTTAGGCCAAATTGGGGCAGGTGAACGCCGCGCAGAAATCTTTATGAAAATTAAAGCGGCTGGTGGTGAGCTGGCTACAATTATTTCTCCGCGAGCGTATGTTTCGTCGCGGGCATGTGTTGGAGAAGGGACTATCATTATGCATGGCGCGCTTGTTAATGTAGGCGTATCTATTGGCGCAAATTGTATTATCAATACAAAAGCGCTTATTGAGCATGATGTCCAGATTGAGGATCATTGTCACATCGCGATAAGGGCTGCTCTTAGTGGAGGCGTATGCGTTGGAACAGAAGCTTTTATCGGAGCTGGGGCTGTAGTAGCGGAATATAGAGATGTCCCAGTAAGAGCGTTTATAAAGGCCGCTAGCATATGGTCTGGGTTGAAGGTGGGGGATGGGAACGCAGATGTCTAACAGAGAGACGGTTTTTTTTACAGTATGTTATCCAAAGGCTCTCCCCTATATGGATGGCTTTTTTGAATCCTTGATGAATCAGACAGATCAGGATTTTGATATCCTTGTTGTTAATGATTCTTGTGGGTCATTGGAAGCTCAATTAGAACGCTATCGGAAGACTTTGCGGATACATGAACTTCAGGCCACAGGGAGTTTGGCAAATGTCCGGCAAGTTGGTTTTGAGGAGATTTTTGCAAGAGGATATAAGCAGGTCGTATTTGGGGATTTTGATGATTGTTTCATGCCCGACCGAGTGGCAAAAGTCAGGATGCTTTTACGGGATTTCGATATCATTGTTAATGATGTTAGTTTGTTTGGGGATCGAGAGGATGAAATCTATTTTTCTCGACGGATTAAGGATAGATCTCAAATATGTCTGGAAGAGATCTTTACAAAGAATTTCATGGGATTTTCGAATACAGCCGTGCGAGCTGAATGCTTAAAAGATATTATTCTTGCCGATACAATAGCTGTTGATTGGTATTTGTTCTCGCGCTTGCTCGCCAGAGGAGCTAGAGCAGTTTTTTGTGCGGAGCCCTTAACGAACTACAGACAGCATGCAGATAATATGGCAACCTTTGTTGGCGACAAAAGTAAAAGAGCTGAAGTCAAGCTCGTTCACTATCAATCTTTGAAAAGGGATTGTCCTGAATTGATTTCTGCGATTGATAGATTGGGAAAAAGAACAGATGAATTAGAAGTCGTAGTAACAAACCCTTTTTGGTGGGAGGATTAAAATGAAGCTACAGTTGAAATCAGAAGTTGTTATAGCTGACTATAGTCAGCCTTATATCATTGCCGAGATCGGCGCGAATCATAATGGGGATATGGATTTGGCGCGCCATATAATAAAGGTAGCGAAAGAATGCGGTTGTGATGCGGTAAAATTTCAGTCATGGACACCTGATTCTTTGGTTGCGAAAGAAGAATATGATCGCAATCAGAAATATGAAGATTCACCTAAAAAACATTTTGGTTCCCTTAGAGATATGGTGGAAAAATACTATTTGCGAGAGGACCAGCATTGGGAACTCAAGCGATATTGTGACAATATCGGCATTGAATTTTGCTCCACTCCTTTTTCAAAAGAGGAAGCAAATTTGTTGGAAGAAATGAAGGTGCCGTTTTATAAAGTGGCGTCTATGGATATAAATAACCTGGGTTTTCTTAGTCATGTTGCACGCAAACAGAAACCAATTTTATTATCAACAGGAATGGCTACGCTTGCTGAAATTGAAAATGCGATCAGAACAATAGAAGCCGAGGGAAATTCGCAAATTATATTGCTTCACTGCATTTCCATATATCCGCCTGCATATGAAGATATTAATTTGAATAATATACCGATGCTGCGTCAGGCGTTTGGTTTTCCTGTGGGTTTTTCGGATCATACTATAGGCATTTCGATTCCGCTCGTGTCAGTAGCCTTGGGTAGTTGCCTCATAGAAAAGCACTTCACGCTAGACAAAAATATGCCTGGCTGGGATCACGAAATTTCTGCTAACCCAGATGAAATGAAAGCAATAGTTGAAGAATCACGCAACATTATTAAAGCGCTTGGATCATTTCGTAGAGTGGTTTCGCAGGCTGAAGAAGGGAAAAAATTAAAATTCAGAAGGAGCATAGTGGCATCGACCCATTTGGAAAAAGGGCATGAAATAATTCCTACGGATCTTATCTTTAAAAGACCAGGGACTGGTATACCTCCAGATAGGCTAGATTGTATTTTGGGTAGAAAAGTTAATAAAGATGTAAAAGCAGGCGAGCTCTTGAAATGGGGTGATTTATTATAATATATCTGGGTAAAAAATGAAAAATATTGAGCGATACACTGTAAATCACAAGTTGAATATCCGTCATGCTGTAAAGAGTATAAATGAATCTGGTGTTGGATTTGCGGTAGTAGTTGATGGGAAAAATAAAGTCATTGGCGTGATAACAGATGGTGATTTTAGGAGAGCTATTTTGAATGGGGTGGATTTGAATGAGAGTGTATTGAAAATAACCAACAAAACATTCGAATATGTTCAATCAGGCTTTTCTAGAGGTGAAGCTATTAACCTACTGAAAAGTGGTAAGATTGAGTTTTTACCCGTATTGGAAAAAAGCAAATTAATTGATATCCTTAGGGAAGAGGACATTAGAGAGATTACAAGTAAATCTTTTTCGGCTAAGAAAATAAACTTGCCTGTGATCATAATGGCAGGCGGGAAAGGGACTCGATTGGAACCGTTTACCAAGATACTTCCAAAGCCATTGATTCCGATTGGCGATAAATCTATTATGGAAATAATTATGGATGAGTATGCTAAATACGGAATGACGAATTTTTATCTTTCCTTGTTCTATAAAGCAAATATGATTAAATCGTATATGGAGTATCTCGAAAGCGATTATAAGATAGAGTATATTCACGAGCTAAAACCTCTTGGTACGGCAGGGGCGTTGAAGTATCTTGAAGGCAAATTGAATACGCCGTTTTTTGTATCTAATTGTGATATTATTATCAAAGAAAATTACAATAAAATATTCGGGTTCCATAAAAATGGGAATTTTATGTTGACGATGGTGACTGCCATGCGGCATGTAAGTATTCCCTATGGTGTATGTGATCTGCATAAGAATGGTACGTTGAAAAAGATCAATGAAAAACCCGAATTGGATTTTCTTATTAACTCAGGAATGTATATTTTAGATCCGAAAGCGCTTGAGTATATACCAAAAGATACATTGTTTGACTTTACGGATTTGATACGGTGCATAACTGATAGAAATTTGAAAGTTGGAGTGTATCCCGTTACTGAAGATGCTTATATTGATATTGGCCAATGGGCGGAGTATAAAAAGGCCGTAAGCATTTTACAGGTATAAGATAACAATTTTTGAGGAAAGCATGAAGGTTGTAGCAGTTATCCCTGCGAGGGGAGGTTCGAGGCGTATTCCGCATAAAAATATAATAGAATTCGTTGGTAAGCCATTGATTGAATGGACAATTGAAGCGGCGATAGCGTCACAATTATTTGACAAAATAATTGTAAGCACTGATGACGTCGCGATCGCAAAGGTTGCAGAAGAATGTGGGATAGAGGTCCCTTTTTTGCGCCAAGCGGCCAGCGATGATATAACACCTGTAAGCATGGCGACAATTGAGGCAATAAAGCAAGCGCAAAACTATTGGAACGATGAGTATGATGTTGTTGTTCAACTAATGGCGAATTGTCCTACACGAGGAAGTCAAGAGATAGTGGATTCCTATAATCATTTCACTCAAGCCGAAGTTAATTATCAATTAAGCTGTTTCAAATTCGGGTTTATGAATCCTTGGTGGGCAGCTAGATTGGACGAGAGCTCCAAACCTGCATTTATATTCCCTGAGTCATTGCAGATGAGGTCACAGGATTTGCCAGATTTATATTGTCCGACAGGCGCTATTTGGATTGCGAGAGTCCCCAATTTAATTAAAGAAAAAACATTTTATGGGCAAGATCACATATTTTATCCGATTGGGTGGAAAGAAGCATTGGATATTGATAATCGAGAAGATCTGGAATTAGCAGCGATTATTTTTAAGTCTAAATTATTTAAAGTATAATGCATAATTATTATTGTGAGTAATTATGTGAGCAAGAGTTATTGAACAAAAGGAGAATAAAGGGTGAAATATTGTAAAATATGTTTGCAAACCGATACAAGACCAGGCATTTCATTTAGGAAAGATGGTATTTGTTCTGCCTGTGATTATCGGAGTAAAGAATTTCAAGAGATAGATTGGCTAGAAAGGCAGAAACAGTTAAAGGCGATAGTTGATTGGGCAAAAGAAACTTCAAAAGGGGGGTATGATTGTGTTATCGGTGTGAGCGGAGGAAAAGATAGTACTTTCCAAGCTTTTTATGCAAAAGAACAACTTGGCCTCAATGTTTTGCTAGTTAATGTTGCGCCAGATAATCTAACAGATGTCGGTCGCCAAAATTTAGAAAATTTGGTACAAAAAGGATTTGATCTTGTTTCGTTTCGGCCAAATCCAGTTGTGATGAAAAAACTAACCCGACAATCTTTTTTAAAATATGGTAACCCAGTAAAACCTTCTGAATATCCGTTGTTCGCCGTGCCATATCAAACAGCAATGATGTATAAGGCCCCGCTAATTATTTGGGGTGAAAATGTCGCTATTACTTTGGGCGTTACGAAACTTGGAATTTCTGGTGATGCCTTAAATGTATTGGGTCATAACACTCTTGAAGGGATTGAATCGAAAGATTACTGGCTTCATGATGATCTTGTATTAACAGATTTACTGCCGTATAAATTTCCTGAGGTACACGCACTCAGGAAAAATCATAAGGCGATTTATTTGAATTATTATGCTAGAGAATGGGGATGGAAAAATAATACAGATTTTTCTGTATCCAAAGGACTGAAAGGAAGAGAGGATAGGCCTGAATTGACAGGTAGAATAAACCCTTATAATTCTGTTGATGGCGATATCCAAATCGTTAATCAAATGATTAAATATTACAAATTGGGGTTTGGTTTTGTTACGGATGAAGTTTGTTATTATATTAGAGAAGGCGTAATGTCGAGGAATGAAGCTATCGATCTCGTAGAAAAACATGATGGTAAATGTGGAGAGTTATTCATTGAGGAATTTTGCAAATATATAGATATTACTGTCGATGAGTTTTGGAGTCATATGGATAAGCACGTTAATAAAAAGCTATTTTATAAGAATGCTTTTGGCAAATGGATACCAAAATTTAAAGTAGGCGATGATTTTGAAGAACGTGAAGACTAATTCAGATGTGTTTTAAATGGAGTTATTTGTGAATAATCAAGAGAAAGAAATATTTAGAGAAACAGATATTAGACCCGATGAAATGATTGAAAAACAAGAGGCGTATATCGAGGCTGATCGTGAAAAATTATTAAGGCAGGAAAAAGACTTTGTAGAAATATCTTGCCCAGCCTGTAATAGTGGCGGTTCGGAGTTGATTTTTGTTAAAAATGGGTTGAGATATGTTACCTGTAAGGCCTGTAAAACTTTATATGTCAATCCACGACCTACAGCTGAAATTTTAGGCAAATTTTATTCTGAGTCTGCCGTTTATGAGTATTGGAATAAATCCATATATCCTGCTTCGGACAATGCAAGACGCGAGTTTGTTTTTCGTCCTCGTGTAGAAAAAATAGTCAATTTTTGTAAAAAATACGGACTAGAAAATGTAGCAATGATGGAGATTGGAGCGGGATATGGCACTTTTTGCGATGAAGCTCGTACATCAGGTTTTTTTAAAGATGTCATTGCCATTGAGCCTACGAGGGCTGGAGCAGAAAGCTGTAGAAAGAAAAAAATCAATGTGTTAGAGCAGCCAATTGAAGCTGTTTCATTAGATTCTAGTGTTATTGATGTTATTGCTTCATTTGAAGTTATCGAGCATTTGTTTTCCCCAAAAGAATTATTAATCAACTGTTCACGATTATTGAGGAAGGGTGGTTTAGTTGTTTTTTCATGTCCTAATATTGTAGGATTCGATAATTTAGTGTTGGGTTCTGCTTCACCCACGATAGATCATGAACATCTAAATTATTTCAATCCACATTCATTAGAGCACTTGGTTACAACCTGCGGTTTTAATGTCCTTGAAATATTAACCCCTGGAAAGCTCGATGCCGAAATTGTAAGAAAACAAGTGTTAAAAGGAAATTATACTTTAGACGATCAATCTTTTTTACACCATATTTTGATAGAGAGGTGGGACGAATTAGGCCTGAATTTCCAAAATTTTCTAGCCGATAATCGATTGTCCAGCCATATGTGGATTGTTGCATCAAAGAAAGGGTAAAAAACACTTAATATGGATCAACAAATTAATAAAAAAATTTATTGTAAAAATATTCGGGCTACGGCTTTATATGAATTTTGGGGTGAAAAATACTCTGAATCGTTGTACTTATGGGAGGGGGCGAAACATAATTTCACGCTAAGCGAAATGGAAAAGATAGCAGAGGAAACGCTGGATGACCTTTTTGCTGCCCCGGAAGATATTATAGTCGCTAGTGAGTATTGCAAGCAGGTTTATTACAAGATTTTGCCCAAACTTGCTATGAAGTTAAATGAAATATCAGGGGTCAATTTGCCGGATTCTTTTTGGAGAACGGCCTTTGGTTATTGGTTCTTTAGACATATTTGTATAATGTATGAAAAATACGCCTATCTTTCCAAAGTCGATATAGATCATACAAGTATTAAGCTACTTAATAAGAATTCATTCTATATTCCATATGATCATTACGATTATGTCTATTGCTTTTGTAATGATTTTGGGGTGCAGCAGCTGGTGAGCCTCTATTATTATTTATTCAAGAAAAGCGAGTTTCCTTCTGTATTAATGGAGTTCAATTTAATACCGGCGGAAGCAAATAAGGATATGCGTTCTGATGATATGGTGCTGTATAAAAGGATCTTTGATTATGGGAAAATTTTAGCGCGAAAAGTATTAAAGGCTCCAAAATGGGTTTTTAGAAAAATAACGCCAATTCCCAATATTGAGCCGAGTATAGCTCTATGCGGCGTCGGTTATACGACTAATGTAGCTGCAGCATTATTTTCCGGATCAAAAGGAATGATTAGCCCTATTAGTCCTCCCGTTATTCGCATTGACCGTTCTGTGAATATCGAAAGCCGTCAAAAATTATTGGGTATTGAATTTGAAAGTGATTTTGAATATTTTCTTGTTCAATCTTTATATTATTGTTTGCCCCAGATGTTTCTTGAGCAGTTTCATAATTATTATAATGTCTTTCTAAAAGACATCAAGCGTAAAAAATTCACCCATATTGTATCTGAGTATTGGATAAGTGACATTCCTTCGTCAATCTATATTGCAATTGCTCAAAACGAAGGGAGACGATTGATATGCCACGAACATGGTTCTGGAACAGTGTTTGATAGAACATTCTTGTATTGGATAGAGATACAGGCTTCTGATAAATATCTAACGGTTGGGTGGAAAATCAATGATCAGAAAGTCATCCCTGGTGGTTTTATATGCCGGGATATAAAACCTTATCAATTCCAGCTAGAGAGGAAAAATATTCTCTATGTGGCGCGTACGAATTTCCCTTATCTTATGGAGTTCAATGTCTATAATGCCCCAAATACAAAATGGGTTAAGGCGCTTCAGAGAATTCGTGATTTCCACGATTTATTGCCGAAATCGCTTCGTGATAGTTTTATTCTTAGGCCAAGGAGAGAAGATTATTTTTGGGATACGGAGTATACATTAGAGACAAAAAATAAAAATATCCGTGTGGATACTGGAGATTTCTCGGATAGCATATCAAATGCAAAGATTGTGATTATTGACCATCTTTCTACTGGTGCTGCTGAAATTTTACTCAGAAAAATCCCGTGTCTGATAATACAGGAAGAGCAACATAGCCCCTCTTTTCTAGAGGAAATTGATGAAATATTTGACGAGTTGGAACGTTGTGGCGTAGTGCATAATTCTGCACACTCTGCGGTTTCCCATCTGACTAACATTTGCGAAAATGTTCAGCAATGGTGGAACAGTGAAGTCGTTAAGGCGGCTATTGATAAATTAATTTTAAAGACTTTAGCGCCGCCTTCAAAAACAATTGACTATCTTCTGTCGTGTTTAAAGGATGATTCCGCATGCCCAAATCAAAGAAAATAGCCTACACCTTTGTTATTGCCGATCTGTTGCACTTCGGGCACTTGCAGCTTTTGATAGCTGCAAAACAATCTTGTAACAAATTTATTTGCGGTGTGTTGACGGATGAGGCTGTTATGTCGTTTAAGGGGCGGCCCATCTCTGATTATGAGGAGAGAAAGAGCGTCGTGGAGTCGATAAGGTATGTTGATGAGGTTATGATGCAGTGTAGCCAGGACCCCACCGAAAACCTAAAAAAAATACAAGCTAAATATCCTGATGCTGAAATTTTATTTGTATATGGAGATAATTGGAAAAATGTGCCCGGCGCTGATTATATTAAGTCCGCTAATGTGAAAACCATACGGCAGCATTTTTATGAGAAACTTAGTAATGAAAATATTTCTTACAAAATCATAGAAACAGTATTGCCTGATAAATCGGGTTTTGAGACATTTACCTCCGAATTTACCGTAAAAGATTTTGATGTGTTCCGAGGGGAGCGACCACGCCACGTTATTACGACGAAAGCTAAGACACTTCAAACATTAAAGCCTCTTTTAAAAAAGTCCTATATAGAAAAAACGTATGTCATTACGGTAAAAGAATGGCTGGATTATAAAAACGAGATTTTATACAGTATTCGCGAAAAATTTCGCGGCGGCAAAATAGTTGTTAGAAGTTCAAGTATCAATGAAGACTCCCTAATTAATTCTAAAGCAGGGTGTTATCATTCTGAGCTCAATGTAGATCCGGACGATTTTGATCATATTCATCGGGCTATTAATAAAACAATTGCTTCCTATGAAGGGGAAAAATATCTTGAGCAAGTTTTGATACAACAGCAGGCTATAGATATTTATATGAGTGGAGTTATTTTTACCCACGATCTAGAAACGTCAGCACCATACTATGTGATTAATTATGACATAACCGGGAAGACTGATACGGTAACAGGAGGCGCTGGTGGTTCTCTGGCGAAAGTATTTAGAAATACTGAAACCTTTAAATTGCTTCAACCATGGAGGGACATAATAGAAGCCGTCAAGGAAATAGAGGAGATAATTCCCGGTTTTGATCTTGATATAGAGTTTGGTGTTAAAAGAAACGGACAAATTGTGCTCTTTCAAGTTAGGCCCTTAGCGGCTAATAGGGACGCGGTAAAAGTAGAGGTGAATTTAGTTGAAAAAAGTCTTTGTATGGTTGAGGAACATTATTTAAAACTATCTCAATCATTTAAGCAGGCAAACGAAAATACTTTAGTATTCAGTGATATGTTATTTTGGAATCCTGCTGAACTTATTGGTCATTGTCCTTCGAATTTGGCTTATAGCATTTTTGAGAAAATTCTTATGGTAAAGGCATGGCATCTTGGTATTCAACAGTTGGGATATCCTACCCTTCCTTCGCTTCGACTACTTGAACGTTTTCTGTATAAGCCCTATATTAATGTTAACCTCGCTTTTCTTGCTCTAATACCAGGTACGGTACCCATAAAACTCCATCAGCGCTTGCAATCTTATTATTTGTCGAAGCTAGATTCTGATCATTCTTTACATGATAAGGCTGAGTTCGAAATCATGTTCACCTGTTACGATTTTAACCTTCCCTCCAGATTGTGTGCGCTCGAAACTCATGGGTTTTCATCTGAGGATATTCAATCGATTCATGATGCTCTGTTGGATTTTACAAAAGATATTTTTAAAAATTATCGAGCTATTTACGATGCACTTAAGGATAAAATAGAAAAGCTCGAAAAATTCAACCTTATTCCGTTAACTCAACTTGTCGAGAAAATGAAAGCTGGTCAGGGCATGCAGCTAGTTAATGAGATGTTGGAAAAATGTGAGGAGCTCGGAACGGTATCTTTTTCTGCTGTTGCACGCCTTGCTTTTATAGGAGATGCATTGGTGAGAAGCCTTGTCACTTCAGGCGTGATTAGTAGGGAGGATAGAGATCTGATTATGAATTCTTTCTCGACAATTGCGACGAGTCTTACAAAGGAGATAAACGAAGTCGCAAGCGGATATGTGCCGATAGAGGCATTTCTTGATAAATATGGCCACCTTCGTTCTGGAACCTACGATATACAAAAAGATAGATATGATCGTATTGATCGAAATACTTGGCTGCAAGCAAGAAAAATTTCTAGGGCTGTTTCGAGTATTAAATCGGAACTTAAGAACAGGATTAATGCCTTTATTTTGGATTCCCCCCTTAAGATTGATTATGAAACTCTATATGACTTTGTAGCTTTATTCATATCGGCAAGAGAACACTTCAAATTTATCTATACAAAAACGGTAAGCAATATATTAGAACTGATTGCGGAGGCGGGGAACTCAATGGGTATTTCAACCCGCGATTTATCTTGTTTAACGCTTGATCATCTCGATCTGCTTTTTTCCGGAAGACCTGATGAACTATTGCACGCGATCTCTGTGGCTAAACAGGCGTTGTTGAAAACTTCGCTGATAGACCTTCCGCCACTTATTTTTAGTACTGAAGATTTTAGAATTATTGAGTATCTTTCTTCTAGGCCTAATTTTATTACAGGGAAATCTGAGATTGGCGAAATTGTTGTATTGGATAATAAAACCAATCTCCAAATAGATATCGACAATAAAATAGTTTTTATAGAAAATGCTGACCCGGGTTATCACTGGATCTTTTCAAAAAACATAAAGGGTTTGGTGACAAAATATGGTGGGGCGGCTTCACATATGGCTATTTGTTGTGCGGAATTTAATGTTCCTGCAGCCATAGGTTGTGGAGAGAAGTACGATAAACTTGCAGCTTGTAAAATGATATCCTTAAACTGCGCTGAAAAAATCATTAAAGAGGCTTTATGACTCCAATGATTATTTTTATTAGTCAAAAGACAATAATGGATAGGCATGGTGTGGAGCTGGATGCGCTTGAAACAACCTACATCAATTTTTTTGAAAATGAAAATATTTTCCCTAAAGGGGCCGTTTTTATACCGGTGCCCAATAATCCTGAGATTACGGCGCATATTGCACATACGCTAATGCCAAATATGATAATCCTGACGGGTGGGAATAATGTTGATCCAAAGTTATTTGGATCTGATGCTGCGTTGGGTGATTTGGCCCATAATAGGGATATAACAGAAAAAAGTCTTTTTGATTATGCTGTTTCGAATGCCGTGCCAGTATTAGGAATATGTCGTGGGTTTCACTTCATTAATGTATTACTTAAAGGTAAATTGACGTTAAATATTAACGACCATCTTCCAGCTGCCCAGCATGCCTGTTTATATGAAGGCAAGAGATATATCGTTAATTCATTTCATAATCATGCAATACACTCTGAAGATCTTGCCGCGGAATTGAGTCCCATTGTTGTAGCCGAGATGACTGATATTGTTGAAGCTTATAGTGGAAGGATATTGAGTAAGGTAGGGATGTCATCTGTTCTTGGTGTTCAATGGCATCCTGAACGACCTGGTGGAGATATTGATTTATTCAAAAAGCTAGTCAAACAATTTTTATTTGAAGAAGGCCAACCGTGAAGGCTATTATTCTTGCAGCAGGGATGGGTACCCGGATGGGTAAATACGCCAAAGAAATTCCTAAAGGGATGGTGTCGTTTAATGGGAAGCCGCTTCTTCAATGGCAGATTGAAAGGCTAAGAGCTGTTGGAATCAGTGATATCAGTATTGTAACTGGTTATGAGGCTAGAGCTATAACTTTCCCAGGTATAACTTACTATCACAATTCTAACTATGCAGTAACGAACATGGTGGAATCGTTGATGTGCGCGCAAAGGGCTCTGCACGATGATGTGCTGATATCCTATGCTGATATTATTTATGATTTAAAGTTAGCGAAATTAATGGTGGAAAGCCATTTTGATATTGGTGTTGCTGTTGATGAATTATGGCGTGACTACTGGATGATGAGATATGGGGGTACGGAGACTGACCTTGAAACGCTAACAGTCTCCGATAACGATAGGATCGTTGAGCTAGGGAGGCCGGTGAATTCTTCCGAGGGGATACACCATAGATATATAGGGCTTATCAAATTCTCAGCACTAGGAATTAACAAGGCGATAGAGCTATATAACAAAAAGAAGGTGAAAAATGAGAGTTGGATCCAATCAGGAAAATCATTTGCTCAGGGGTATATGACTGATTTGCTTGATGAGCTGATTGGCGACGGGAATGTCGTGCGCCCTATTGTCACGCGGAACGGGTGGCTTGAGTTTGATACCGTTCGGGATTATGAAATGGCAGCTGAGATGTTAGCGATTAGAGGGAACAGGAGTATCGTTTCGTGAAATCTTTGCGTTCTAGTATTTATCGAAATGCCGCATATGGGATATTCGTTTTCGTTGTTGGGGCCTCAATGATAATTTTTACAAAGTCTCCAATTGCCTTTTTATGGTTCATCGGCTTGCTGTGTTTGGTCGAAGTGGGGTCGTATTTTTTAGTGTGCTTTGTAAGAAAAAACTTCCCGTGGTTTATTATGCCAAAGGATTTTTTTCCTCCTATAGACAAACAAGGGCTCAAAGAGTTTATTAAGCACGGTTATGATTCTGAGCTGGGATGGGTGCGGAAGCCGCTTACACAAAAAGATGAAATAGGTCAGAACGGTAGCAGAACCCAGTATACCATCAATGCTTTTGGTGGCCGCTCAAACCCCGGTCATGAAGAACTGAAAAGCCTCATTTCATGTTATGGAGACTCATTTACTTTTTGTAGGCAAGTAAATGATCATGAGACTTTTGAGTGGTACCTTTCAAAAATCACAAAAACGAATGTGTTGAATTTTGGTGTGGGTAACTACGGTCTTGATCAATCCATTTTAAGACTTTTTCGCGAATATCCATCAAATAAGACAAAAATCGTGATTATGGGTGTTGTGCCATCTACGATAGTGAGAATTTTATGCGTATGGAAACATTATAACGAATTTGGTAATGCGCTTGGTTTTAAGCCGAGATTTCAATTTTCAGCGGAAGGTATTGAATTGGTAAGGAACCTCATCGATACTGAAGAAAAACTGGATCATTATAAAGATTTTATTTCAGAAATAAATAAATATGACGAATTTTACGAGACTAAATTCAAAAAGGAAATGCTTGGGTTTCCATATTTTATTTCAATTATGGCAGATCCTATGAGGAATATCTCGATTATAGCTATGGTGTTATGGAGAAAATTTCTTAATAAAGGAAAGAAAGGGCAACCCTATCCTCCCGCGATGAAGGTGATAATGGACCGTAATTTGAAATTGCGGGTTTCTCTTTTTAATAAAAATCGTGAAGCGGTAGCTCTGCTGCAGCAGCTTATTGAAAAATTCATAGAATATGGAAAGAAGAATGATTTCACTCCTGTTTTTTTATGGATGCCTCAGAAGGATGATATTTTGCACATACGGGAGAAAAAAGATGTCTTTTATGGCCAATTTATATCACAAATTCAAGAAAAATTAGTTACTATCGATCTTACTGATCTAATTCTTCATTATGAAGAATTAGATGAACTGTACAGCGATGACAATCAATACGGGGGGCATCATACTAAAAAAGCAAATTCGATAATCGCCGATTTTATAAATACAACATTGATGCAAAGGGGAATTTATGAAAATAAACAAATCAAATAAAGGAGTTGACAAGATGGATGCGAAGACATTTTATGGCACCGAACAGAGAAACACTATCACTTATCTTGAGTTCGGAGAAATTGATATTGTTGAAGGAGAAAAGAAGATTTGGAATTTTCAATTGCATCAAAAGGCTTATGATTGGCTAATGCTGGGGCGCTATAGCAATGATTTGTTTAATACAATGAAAATGGAGGAATTGTTGGAGTCGGGAAATATGCAAGAAATGATAAATCTTTACAATGAAGAAATCCATCATGAAGACGAAGCATCGTTAAATCTTGCTAAATTAATCGCCGTTGCCGTAACACATAAAATTCCGGTTTTGCCGAAGCCTTCTTTTTATGAGCTTGGGCAAACTATTTTTGGATGTATTGAAGGCATGGAGTTTTATAAAAATTTATTGAAATGTGCTAACATTAAATTCCCGGATGTAAATTTAAAAAATGTCACATGGTATGGGGTCGATATTTCGGAGTTATTTAATTATCTTTCACTTGTATTACACCAAAACTACAATGTTGTTACCATGTTAACGACGGAATCGCTTCCATCCAAAATGGATGTTTTTTTTGCGAAAGGAATTTCAATTTTGTATGCAGTTCGCACATTGGATCAATTTTTCGCTACGATACGTAAAGGGAAACTTGCTGTTTTTGATTATTCTTTCTCGTTAGGAAAAGAGGAGGATACAACGATCGGCAGCGGTAAAACCGTAAGGTATTTGAACTATTCTGATTTCTTGAATGCGCTGAAGAAAGCGGATGAAGTCATGTACGTGAAAAAATCAAATTCAAAAATCATAAAAGATAAAAATCGTATTTGGCTTGATTGTATATTTGGTGAAAAATCGTTATGTGAAGAATATATTAAGCTAGATACATCCGTGAGGATTGCTCTTGTGCAGCGTTTTGAAGGAATACAAAACACGGGGAAATTTTTAAACAATGATATAAGTCCGGAATGGGTCGCTGTTGAGAATTATCATCATTGTAATACAAAGGATAGGTTATGATTGCATGGATGAAAAGAAAACTTAGGTGGGTTAAGAGGGCTTTTCGTAAGATAACTTTCCGGTTGGACAATTTTGAAAATATATCCAGGGATGAGCTTCTTTGTAGGGAATACATTGAATATGCCTTGATCGATAAAAGTAAAAGGCCGCGAGAAAATCTTATCAAAACGATGTCGAAAGGATGTGGGGTGCTTGAGGAGATTGGGGTGAAATATTGGCTTGGGAGAGGAACTCTGTTGGGGTTTTATAGAGATAATGATTTCCTCCCAAACGATATAGATATTGATATAGATGTTTATACCGATAAAGATATATACAAGATTATCCAGAAAATGCCCTTTGAAGTATTATTTGTGACTAATTGTAGAGGGCATTATATGCAGTTAGCTTTTTTCGATAGAGAAACAAACATAATCTTTGACATATTTTTTTATTTTGAGAGTGGCGATAAATGGTATAACAGGAATTGTTTTGGATATTTTTGGCTGCCGTCTAATCAGTTTGATAAGTTAGGGATAATGAATTTTGACGGGCGAAATTATCCGGTGCCTCTTGATTCTGAGTGGTATTGTCGATTCTGGTATGGTGAAGACTGGAAAACTCCAAAAAAACAGAGTGCGGATTGGACAATTGAATATAGAAACAATTGTAAAGGTTTCATTTTTGAAGGGGTGAAAAATGTGACGGATCTTTGTTATTATAGGGATGATGCAGAAACGAGATGTTAAGCTAAAATTAAATAACGGAGACTACACAAAGTAAGCGGGGTTTTAATAACGAACTTTATAGATAGTCTCATGAAAGGATAAACTTTATTAGGAAAGCAAATTTAATAGATGAATTTATCATTTCGCTTGTGGCTAGATAAATTTTTGATAAACGTCAAGAGATGTAAGTCCAAGAGGGGTTTTTGGCGATCTATTATTTTTGTGAAGCGGCTGCTATTTGAAAGGAGGGATTGATGCAAAAAGCACGATGTATAGCGTTTTATTTACCGCAATTTCATCCTATTCCAGAAAATGATGAATGGTGGGGTAAGGGATTCACAGAATGGACTAATGTTACGAAAGCCGTTTCATTATTCAAAGGGCATTATCAACCGATATTACCTGCTGACCTTGGATTTTATGATCTGAGAGTACCGGAAACAAGAATTGCTCAAGCTGATCTTGCAAAAGAATATGGGATAGAAGCATTTTGCTATTGGCACTATTGGTTTGGGAATGGAAGACGTATTTTAGAAAGACCTTTTCAGGAAGTGTTGGAATCTGGAAAACCAGATTTTCCATTTTGCTTGGCATGGGCCAATGACAGCTGGTCTGGGGTTTGGTATGGTGATTCGGATAGGGTGCTCATCAAACAAACATATCCAGGGAATGAAGACTATAAAAATCATTTTTATAGTTTATTAAAGGCCTTCAAGGATAGAAGATATGTGTTAGTTAATAATAGATTACTATTTTTAGTGTATAATCCTAAAGAGCTTCCGAATGGTAAAGAATATACTGATTTATGGAGAAAGTTAGCGGATAAAGAAGGGCTGCCTGGGTTCCATTTTGTAGGGGTGTCAGATGGTGGTTGGAATCCGTTAGAAAATGGGTTTGATGCTGTTGTCCAGGATTCTCCTTTTGCGAATTTGATAGATTACAAGAATCAATTTTATAGGCTATTAAAAAAAGTCGGATTAGATTTTATTAGGAAGAGAATTTTAAAAAGGCCAAGAATATATCGTTATAAAAACTTAATAAATTTTTTAAAGAATAAAAAACTTGAGGATATAGAGTACCCGCTTGTTATACCAAATTGGGATAATACTGCTCGTAGTGGACTTAATGGCCTTGTGCTAGATAAATCCACGCCGGAGTTATTCGAGGAAATGTTGGAAAATGCATTATCCTCAGTGGAACACAGAAGTAGAGAAAGTAATCTTATCTTTGTTAAATCATGGAATGAGTGGGCAGAAGGTAATTATGTAGAACCTGATAGAAAATTTGGATTAGGATATCTAGAAGTTATTAAAAGAAACATTTTTTATTAAAGTTACTGACAATTAAAGCCTGATTCTAAGTGTTGGCATTGTGGCTATAGGAAGAGCTGTGGATGTAAAAATAGCGAAAGGGACACGCTTTTTAGGTTGTTTGAAAACAACTTGCTGAAATATTTGGATGATGGGTTAAACTGGTTCGTAAACTGTATATACTGAGAAGTATACGTAAATGAAAGGAGATTTTGTGTATGGAGGTTAAGCAACAGTTAGAAGCTTCGGTTATTATTGCGACATACAATCGTAGTGCCGGTCTGGCGCGTGCGCTGCGTAGTCTCAATGAATTAGATTATCCGCGTGATCAGTGGGAAATTATCGTTGTTGATAGCAGTTCGAACGATGATACAAAGCATGCTGCTGAAGCTGCACGTAATAGCACGGGCTTAAATGTTAAATACGTGAAAGAAGAGCGTTTATCGTTTACGGTAGCCAGGCATACTGGCGCTGCGGCTGCAGAGAGCGACATTTTGCTTTATATTGACGATGATGTAACTGTTGAACCAGGGTGGATGCGAGCTGTAGTTGAGTGTTTTCGGAGCGATCCAAATGTTGGTATGGTTGGGGGCCCGGTAAGGCCTATTTTTGAAGTACAACCGCCTGAGTGGGTCCTAAAGATGGACGGTATTTGGTTAAGTCTATATGATCTTGGAAGTGAAACTCAAGAAGCTGGAGCTGTGGGACCGAATCTATGTGTACGAAAATCTGTGTTAAACAAGGTAGGGGGGTTTCCAGCAGATGCTATCGGTGTGGAGGCAAATGGAACGCCCGGGACTATTAAAAAAATATGTATCGGCCCTGGCGATGGAGGGTTATGTGATAAAGTTAGAGCGGCCGGCTTTAAAGTTATTTATGTGCCCGCTGCGGTTGCATATCACCATATTCCACCAATCCGTGTAACTAAAAGTTGGTGGCATTCGCGTCTTGCTGAAGAGGGGCGTAGTAACGCTATTACTCATCAACAGGAGCACCATTTTGGATCTATCAAATTATGTATCAAAGCTTTGCGTTCATTAATACGGATCGGTGAGATGGCTGTTCTTTGGCTAATCGCACCCTTGAGAGGAAGGCCTGCTAAGAAATACATATTTTGGATGTCTTATTATTTTTCGCGAATGAGGAATGAGTTTGCTTTAGCTCGTCATCCTGATTTGGCTGATCGTTTATGGGAAATTGACTTATCAGGTATTTTACCGGGTGACTACAAGGAGTTGCTTAAACATATTCCTTAGAGTGATTACGATAAAAGCAGAGAGGTTAGCAGATAGATTGTCGTATTATTGGAGGGCATGATGACATTTTGGAATGGTGCAAGAGTGTTGGTTACAGGCGGCGCTGGTTTTATCGGTAGTGCTTTGGTTAAACGCTTGGTTATCGAAGGAGCGCGTGTTCAAGTAATTGATAATCTTTGGCGTGGTAGTCTGGATAATCTTGCAAGACCAGATGGATCCTATGTGATTGATATGGATCGCGATTTTCATTTGGCGGATTTGACGGATTATTCCGCGTGTGTTGAACTTATCCGTGATGTAGATTTTGTATATCATCTGGCCGATGTGGTAGGAGGTGTTCAGTTTGTGTTTAGCAATGAATCTTTTGTATTTCGACAAAATATCCTTATTAACACAAATGTATTGTCGGCTTGTGTCGCGAATGGCATTACCAATTATGTTTATGTTGGGACGGCGTGTAGCTATCCTAAGCATCTTCAAATGGCGCCAGGCATTGTTTCGTTGAGAGAAGATCAAACTTATCCGGCTGAGCCAGAGTCAGGCTATGGTTGGAGTAAGTTGATGGGGGAATATGAGGCGGAGCTAGCTATGAAATTTGGCAAGATCAATGTGGGTTTGTTGAGATTTCATAATGTCTATGGGCCTGGAACATCTTTTCAGGGCGATGGAGCCCAGGTCTTGCCTTCCTTAATATGCAAAGCAATAAAATTTCCTGATGAACCATTTATTGTTTGGGGAAGCGGGGATCAATATAGAGATTTTATTTATGTTGACGATGTTGTCGAAGCTTTATTGTTGGTCTCGCAATATGGAATGAACAAGGGATTGATTCAAATTGGTTCAGAGCAAGCCACTACGATTAGAGAAGCAGCGCGATTGATTATACAGATCAGTGGGAAATCAATCAATGCAATCTTTGATAACAGCAAGCCTGAAGGTGATCGGGGTAGAATCGCTATTTGTGATAGGGCGCGTGATATCCTTGGTTGGAAAACGACAGTTAAGCTTGACGAAGGGTTAACACAAACTTATGAGTGGATAGCGAGGTTGTCTGCGTTGTTGCACTGATATAACCATTCTGGGAGATGTTTTTTCTCCTGAAAAAGGGGCAACATCTTGTTGATAGCTGGGAATTTATTAATCGTGTTGGGTGTAATAATAAAAAAAGACTCTTGCAGGGTAACAAAAAATATTTTGAAGGTAGTTTTTTTGGTTAGAAGTGGAAAAATATGAGAATACGTGTTTAACGAGAAGGAAATATGAAATGAAGTCTTTTATAAAAAAAGCCATAGGGAAATTTGGTAGAGTTGTTTTTGAGAATGCATTTTCTGAATTGGCTGAGCAAATGAGCAGTACGCAAGAAGTGCAAATATCGTTATTGCAGCAATATAAGAATATCTTGGCGCAAAACATAAAACCGTTGCCGACTTTTGATGAAGTTGGGTTTAGATGCCATTCGCAATTTGAAGAAGATGGCATACTGCTATATCTATTTGCAATGATTGGGACGACAAATAAGGTGGCGGTTGAGGTATGCGCTGGGGACGGCATCGTCTGTAATACGGCGAATCTCATTATTAACCATGGTTGGAATGGGTTTTTGTTTGATGGCGGAGTAGATAATGTGAAAAAAGGAAGAGCGTATTTTGCATCGCACAAAAATACATTGCTTTGGCCTCCATTATTTACGCATGCATGGATTACTGCAGAAAATATTAATGAGATCATCCAAAATGTTGGGGTTAGCGGAGAAATCGATCTATTATCTTTAGATCTCGATGGTATGGATTATTGGGTGTGGAAAGCAATTGACTGTATTCGACCTAGGGTCGTCGTCTGTGAAACGCATAACATCATCGGACCAGATGAGGCGCTAACAGTGCCCTATGATCCAAATTTTGTAGTAAAGACTCCTGATTATCATAGTGCATCACTGGCGGCAATGTCAAAATTGGCTTCTGAAAAAGGATATAGGTTAGTAGGGACACATCGCTATGGTTTTAATGCTTTCTTTATGAAAAAAGGTATTGCGGAAGACTTATTTCCCGCTGTTATTCCCGCAGCTTGTTTACAACATCCCTATTCAAAACACGCGAGAAAGGTAAGATGGCCCAGCGTTAAGGATTTAGAGTGGCAGGAAGTATAAGATTAAGAGAGGTTTTTGTGCCAGAAATTTTTAATGATTATGCCAGATACTACGATCTTCTTTATAAAGACAAAGACTATGTTGTTGAAGCTTCTTATGTTGATGGGTTGATAAAAAAATATCACTCTCAGGCAAAATCTATTTTAAATTTAGGATGTGGTACGGGCAGGCATGATAGCTATTTTCAAGAAATGGGATATTCGGTTTGTGGCGTTGATTTAAGTGAAATGATGCTTATCGAAGCGCGGAAACGAGCAATTCCAGGAAAATTAGAATTTTTTAATGGCGATGCGAGGAGTATTGATTTACATCAAAAATTCGATGTTGTGATGGCTTTGTTTCATGTAATGAGTTACCAGACGGCGGGTGATGATGTTCTTGCAGTTCTTGAGACAGCCAAACGACATCTTGCTCCAGGAGGTGTTTTTATCTTTGATTTCTGGCATGGGCAAGGGGTTTTAAATGATCCTCCTGTTGTGCGAGTTAAACGTTTGGAAGATGAAACGATTAAAGTGATTCGTATTGCAGAGCCCGATCATTTAGAAAGCCAGCATGTCGTAAAAGTGAATTACCAAATTTTGATATGCGATAAAAATTCTCGTCGATGGAACGAGTTGTGTGAAACGCATTCCATGCGATATTTTTTTCTGCATGAATTAGAGCGATATCTTTTGAAAGCTGGATTTTCTTCGAAAGAAGCCAGTGAATGGATGTCTCATAAACCACTTTCTTTGAATTGGTATGGGCTCATTGTCGCTGGGCGACAGAATATCATAAGAGGCCGAGAATAAAATGAGCATTCGATCTTTTGCCCGTTGGTCCCCCATCAATATAGTGACAAGTAACTGGCTTTTTAATTGTGTGAAATGGCGGCTGTTTTGTCTGCGATTAAAAAACAAATTAAAAAAAACAATTAAAAACAAAAATTATCCATTGTTAAACGATGCAGTAGCTGGCAACTCCCTTGCTCTTTTTATGAGTCAAGGATATACGAAAGTGAATATTGGAGGGGGTGGAAAAAATTTGATTGGATTCGTAAATATTGATTTTACGCCTCACCGGGGTGTCGAAAGAGAAGTTATCGCGAATATCCTTGATTTGAATTTTATCCCCGATTCTAGTCTTTCACATGTTCATAGTAATCATGTGGTGGAGCATCTATCTCCCATAGAATTTCAGGATCAGCTTGCGCAGTATTATAGGGCCATGAAAAAACAAGGGTTACTGACTATACGATGTCCTAATACATTGGGTGTTTGCTATGGCTTTTTGTTTGAGGTTGTTCCAGAGATCAATAAAGATGAGTTTTTAAACTTAGGGTTTCCAGCAGATGAAGACTTTTACAATCCTTTGGATAAATGGTATCACAAAAATTTTTATGGTTTTCTTCATTGGGTTTATGGAGATGCTGGAAATATCGAAAATCAACATTTAAATATTTTTACGCCATCGAAGATTCAAAAGGCTATTACCTTGGCGGGTTTTAACGTGGTTAAAATGTCTGAGCCTGAGTCGAGTAATATTATCGTTATCGCGCGTAAAGAATAAATGTCTATATCATCAAAGGAACGTATTATGCGTAAGTGCAATATTGGTCTTGTCTTATCGCTTTCTCGTTATGGCGGTGGTACGTATCAATGGACAATCAATATCTTGCATGTTTTAGAAGATTATCGTAAAGCTCATCCAGAAGAAATTCAGATCCATATTTTTTGTCCTACTCAAAATAAGGATAATAAGGATAATAAGGATAATGAGGATAATGAGGAAATAAGAAGAGTTTTTCCTTGTTTCCAAAGTAATCAGGTTAGTAAAGTAGCAATTTTTTTCACAAAAGCCATAATAAAGATTTTTATTGCGATGCCTTTCTTGCTTTTTTTCTTGCGTTATATTTTCCCTTTGAATTTTATCGCAGCGAAAAAGAAAGTAGATTTAATGATTTTTCCAGGGGCTTCTTTTGATGCAGCGCTTTATTGGGGCGAGCAGATTTTTATGTTTACCGATATCGCTCACATTTTTTACCCGCATTTCCCAGAAGTTTCTAGTAACGGAGAACTTCGAAGACGCCATCTATTGTTTAACTATGGGATTAAACAAGCTACACAGGTGGTGGTTGATTCAAATCAGTTACGCCTTGACGTAGGCGAGTATTATCATGCTAATCTTTCTAAGATAAATGTTCTTTATCAAACAAGATCTCAAACGCTAAATTTTGATGATAATAGCGATGACTGTGTTCAATTTAAGAATATCTTGCCGAAAAAATATCTGTTTTATCCTGCTCAACTTTGGGAGCATAAAAATCACAAAAATTTATTGTTAGCAATGAAGATTGTTTTAGAGGCTGATAATGATGTATTTTTGATTCTCTCAGGAGCTAAAAAAGAAGGCTCTGAGAAAATTTTTTCTCTTATTGAAAATTTGAATATTCCAAAAAACGTTAAATATCTTGGATATGTTACTGATCAATTTATGCCCATTCTGTATAAAAACGCTTTAATGTTAGTGATGCCAACGTATTTCGGCCCGACGAACATACCTACGTTAGAAGCCTTTTATTTTGGATGTCCCGCAGTTATTTCTGATTTGCCGGGAGTGAGAGAGCAAACAGGAAAGGCTGCATTATTGTTTGATCCAGATTCTCCGGAAGATATTGCGAACAAGATACAGCTTGTTTTGCAAGATAAAACAAGACGGGAGGAAATGGTTAAGATGGGATATGAACGAATGAAATTATTCTCCTATGAGAAATATAGAACTGATTTGTTCTCTATTCTTGATAAGAGTTTAAAGATTGGTGTGGAGTGATATGTCTATAGATATCGGCATAATATTGACAGGAACGATTGTCCCCAATTCAACTTTTGTAGTTCATTCTGATATAGATAAAAGAAGATTAGAATATCTTGAGGCTATAAAGTTTTATAAAAAATTTGCCCCAGTTTATTTTCTAGAAAATTCATCTTATCCCTTGTTATCAGACCCTGATTTTAATGATATAAAAGGAGTTTTTTTAAGAAAATTTCCCGTGTCACAGTATTATAATCGTGGCAAAGGCTATCAGGAATTTGAGATGATTAAGCGATGGCTAGAAACTGATAGTGATATCCCTCGGCGTTTTATTAAAATCACAGGACGCTATCGGATTTTAAATTTTAAAGATATGTTTGATGAATGCATGCGCTCGCAATCGAATCATTTTTTGATCGATCGGTTTTTGAAAGATTCAAAGGCATTGACCCAGTTATTTTATGTTCATACCGATTACTATCGCGCGCTAAGCGATTTTTATTTGGACTGTAACGATGAAAATGGAGACTGGGCAGAGTTTGTCCTGCATAAAAAAATGCTTGCTTTACAAGTCAATTCTATGATTTTTCGTCATGAGCCGTTTTTTGCGGGGAGATCTGGGAGCACAGGCGCTAATCTTTATGATGGTTCAGTGAAGCACTTTGTTAAGAGTATGGTTAGGAAGATTAATCGTTGTTTGAGTAAGAAATATATACTTTTCCATTAATAATGAATGCATCGATATCCTTTAACGGCATTTAAATGAGGTTGTTTAAAGAAATGATACATCAAATGATAAAAATGGTACTATTTGTCGACTATGGGCAAACAACTTCGTAATTATGATACCATGAGCAAATAATCTATGTTTTGGAGTTTAACGACGAGTTTTTCATGAAAATTAATGTTGTTTACATAAATGCAGCATATTTCTTATGGCTTGCTTTATTCCCCTCGTTTTTTGCTGTTTTTTTCTCTGCATCTTCTGGTACCCCGGGTTTGCTAATAGCTGCAATAGCAATCATTCCGGCTCTTTTACGATATGTTAAATTTACCAAAATCCCGATCAGCTGGACGGGCGTTTTGATAGCCATGTTGGTGTGGATTCTTGTCGTAATTCCTGGTGTAGGCGGTGTTTCCTACTCATCAAAAGCTTATTTTTCACTTTTTATCGCTATTTTCTTGTTGTTTTTTATTTTTTTGGCTGCGACGTGGTTTGAGCAATGTAATAGTTCTCGGTTTTATCGTTTGATCAGTATGTTTTGGATGGCTTTTTTCCTGATAGGATGGATTGGGTTTTTTTTAAAAGTAAAAGTGTTTGGGTATAAAACACTAGCTGCTGCGGTATTCCCTTTTTCAGAGCCCTCCCATTTCGCGATAGTTGCGGGTCCTATTTATGTGATTTCTTTTTTTCTTGCTCCAAAGAAATTCAAGTTATTTATTGTGCTTAATATTATTTTTCAAGCCATGTTGCTTAAAAACCTTTCCTTGCTTCTTTATACGGGGATTATAGGCGCTATTGTTTTTCAAGTTTGCGTTAAAAATGTCCTCATGCCTATTATCTTTACAACTGTTATTGCAATTGGCGTAATTGTAGCTTTTACTGTAAATCCAGCCTATGTAGCATATTGCACTAATCGGCTTACTCTTTCGTCTAAAAGTACTAGTTTAACAGTACTCGCAGCGCGGCAAGGTATTTATGCGGCTAAAGATTCTTTAGTGGATACTGTTGGAATAGGTCTCGGTTTTCAGATGCTGGGGACAGAAAAACCAAATGAAATTACTAAGATTATCGCCAGTATAACGCATGGTATTGAATTGTCCAGGCCCGAGGGCGGATTTGTAGCAGCCAAGTTAATCGCCGAACTTGGTGTGGTTGGTGTAGCGTTGGTAATTCTTGTATTTGCACAAATGGTACGATCTTTCTTTTGGTTGCGTCAGTACTGGAGAAACTCTTTGCGGCGTAAATTTGATTGGTCGGGGTCTCAGCTGAAGTTGGTTGTTGCTCATTCGTTGATTGTAGCCTTTTTTGTTGAAATGTTTATCCGTGGGATTGGATATTTTTCATTAGGCGTTATTTTGTTTGTTTTTTCGTTACTATATATTAAAAGGCACAGTCAACATGTTGATTATGATGTCACCTAAAAAAATGGTTGGGTTTGATAAATGAACGATTTGGTTAGCATAGTTACCGTTGTATTTAATGGTGCTAAAACCATAGAATGTTGCATAAAAAGTGTTTTAGCTCAGGATTATAACAAGATCGAATATATCGTGATCGATGGTGGATCAACTGACGGCACAGTAGAAATTATTCAGAAATACAGCGATAAAATAGCCTATTTTAGGAGCCAGCCGGATAGAGGCATTTATGACGCCATGAATATCGGCATAAAAATGGCCAAAGGAGATGTTATCGTTTTACTGAATGCTGATGATTGGTTCGAGACTGATGCGATTTTTGTCGGAGTGGATGTTTTAAGAAAACATAGAGATGTAGATATTGTTCACGCCAACATCATCATTCATAAAAACAATCGACAGCAAATTTCTCGCCCAAAGAAAAGCGGTATCAATATGTTTTTTTGGAAGGGGATGGTTTATAATCATCCAAGTTTTTTGGTGCGTAGATCGGTATATGAACGCATCGTATACGATGCGAGATATAAAATCGCTTCTGATTATAAATTCACTCTGATGTGTTTAAAGAGTAAAATCAATTTTTGTTTCTTAGATAAAGCGCTGGTGCATTTTACAGCAGGTGGTAAAAGTTCTTGTTTTTTGGCAAGAATTTATGAAGGGCATCAAATCAGAATGGACGTTGGTTTTAATAAGGGATTGGTTTACTGTTCAACTCTGTTTCAATTTGCTTTAACGTTGGCGGTCATGTTGAAAAATCGGCTAAGACATTTGGTTTATGGCGAACAATGAACCTTTAATGGACTAAAATAAAGAAGCTAATATTATGTGCGGTATTTTATTTAGCAATAAACGAGATTACACCGAGCTTCAATTTAAAAGGGCGCTCGCAGAAATGAGGCATCGAGGCCCAGATTCTTCTGACCATTATCTGTTTTGTCCCCGTGGGCGGATGAAATTAGGACATAATCGATTAAAGATTTTAGATTTAAATGATTCTGCTAACCAGCCTTTTTTTTCTCAGTCAAAAAAACACGTTATCATTTATAATGGGGAAATTTATAATTTTCGTGAATTGACCCGGCAATTTAATCTTCATTTGCATACGTATTGTGATACGGAATTGATCATTGAGCTCTATGAGCTTATTGGTGTCGATTTGTTGCAATATCTTAACGGAGATTTTGCATTTGTTATTACTTCTTTAGATACTGGGGAATTTTTTGTCGCGCGCGATAGATTAGGGGTCAAACCCCTATATTATATTGATGATCTCCAATATTTTACGTGCGCTTCTGAAATAGCGCCTTTAGTGACGCTTTTAGGACATGTTGAGTTTGATGAGGAAGGATTACGTCAATATAAAAAAATGCGTACTTTCTTTCATGGCAAAACCCTATATAAAAATATTAAAATGTTTTTGCCGGGTCATTATAGGGTGAATGATAAATTATATCGCTATTGGCAATTGCCAGAGCAGCCACAAAGTCCTCCTACGGATGAAGAATTGCGATCGCTTATTTCCACAGCAGTTGATTATCGATGTATTTCAGATGTTCCTGTTGGGAGCTACCTTAGTGGTGGGGTTGATAGCACGATAGTGGCATCCCTTTTGAACAAACCAGACACATGGACTGTTGGTTTTTCGGACATGAATGAGTTTGAGTGGGGAAAGTTAGCTGCGGAGAGTTGTAAGGCTCATCATACAGAAATTGTCATGCAAGATGCGGAGTTTTTTGAATTGGCACGAGCGATGATTATTCAGCGTAAAGAGCCTCTTTCTGTCCCGAATGAAGTCATGCTGTACAAAATGACTCGCGCTGCAAAAGCGCATAATACGGTTATTTTGAGTGGGGAAGGAGCCGATGAGTTATTTTTTGGTTATGATCGAATTTTCCATTGGGCTAACCAATTTGAATGGAATGTAGAAGATTTCGAAGAACTATATACGTATGGGACCGAGAAAGATGTTGAAATTATCGATGCTGTTTTGGCGCCTTACTTTAAATATAAAAGAAATATTGATATGATCGCTCGATTTTTTCAACTGGATCATTTGCATGGATTGTTAAGGCGCTTGGATAATAGCGCTATGTTAGCCAGCGTTGAAGCGCGAGTTCCTTTTGTTGACCATCGAATTATTGAACGAATGGTAGGTGTTAGTTTTGATTATCGCATGCAGGACGGTGTGGTAAAAGCGCCACTCAAACGCGCTTTTAGTGACTTGTTGCCAAAGGAAATTATTGAGCGAAAGAAAATAGGGTTTCCTGTTCCTTTGAATAGGTTGTTTCAGTTAGCGACGGATAATAAAAAAGCAGGGTTTGATGCATGGTTTGATTTTAATTTAAGTGTCATTCAGGAATGTTTAATGTAATCGCAGAGAGGAAAAGATGATTATAGGTTATACCACCGGTGTTTTTGATTTGTTTCATGTTGGACATGTACGCATTTTAAAAAATGCGCATGCCATGTGTGATAAACTCATCGTTGGTGTTACTACGGATGAATTAATGACTAGTTATAAAAAAAAGAAAGCAGTTATTCCCTTTGATGAAAGATTAGAAATTGTAAGTACTTGTCGATATGTTGACATGAGCGTGCCACAAGAGACAATGGATAAGTTAGAAGCTTGGGAGCGTTATAAGTTTAATATTATGTTTGTTGGGGATGATTGGTATAAGACAGAAAAGTGGGAAACTATAGAAACTCAATTTATAGAAAGAAATGTTCGGATCATTTATTTTCCTTATACGAAAGGGACTTCTTCCACGCTAATTAACCAAACTTTAAACATGCTGAGGGTAGAGGGAAAAGCAGTAATTCCGGACTAAAAGTTTATTAAACACAACAAAATAGTGTTTTTCTTTGCGCGATTGGGAATGATCAAAGGGGGGGGCTGAGAAAAATGAATAAACCTGGAGTTGGTTTATCTATGAGTGCTAAAATAATTAAATTATAGGAAAGAGATTCTGAGATGAAGTGGAAGGGGTTTAGTGACATTTGTGAGCAGAGTTTTTATACGAAAGGATCTACTTATTCTCATATTTTATCATTAAAGCTATCAAAAATTATCATTTTTGTGGCTTATAATTTAAAGCTTACGCCGAATATGCTAACGCTCTTATCAACGCTTTTTATGATGGTTGGTATGGGTCTGATTATTATAGCGCCTCATTCATTATTATTTGCGATTATAAACATTCTTTGTCTTCAGCTTGGTTTCATGTTGGATTGTGCTGATGGGGCACTTGCTCGGATACAAAATAAAAGTTCTTCATTTGGTGCTTTATTTGATATTTTTCTGGATCGCTTTAATAATTTTGTAGTTTTTATTGGATTTGGTGTGGCATGGGTTTTAAGAGAATCTGGCCATGTTTCACTATATTTTCTCCTAATCTATATCTTATCGGCATCAGCTTATATATTATATACAGTTTTGTCTTTTATGCGGGGAGTTATTTTTAAAAATTTAGCGGGAACTATGGAGCGGTTTGGTAAAACCGCTAAGGAAAAAATCATAAAAATCCCCTATCAATTTATGAATACGAGCATGCACTTTTTTATTTTGGGTAGCGCTTATATTTTTGGCTACATTTTTTACGCGGTGCTTTTTTACGGAATCTTAAGCTTTATCATCATTGTTATTATGTTAGCTTATTTATACCGAAATCAAAAAACAATATGATTGGTTTTTTTAGCGTTACGGCACACAGAAGAGATTATTCTCAATTTTAATTGAGCCTTGTATGGAGTGAGTGGATTTGACAATGAAACGAGCGAGACAAGGATCTATATGAATGTAGCGATAGACGCATATAACATAAAAGAAGGGGGTGGTGTAACTCACTTACGTAATCTCATCAAATATTTTAACCAGAATTATTTTTCCAAGGTATACGTCTTTTGCAATCGTCAAGTTAAAAGTGAATTAGAAAAAATGGCAAGAGATGGCATTATTTTGATTCACAATTATTGTTTGGATAATTGTATTTTAAAAAAAATTTTCTGGGATATTTTTGTGTTACCACATGAACTGAAGAAATTTAATGCATCGGTTTTCTTTAGCCCAGGGGGATTGTTACCTTTTCGAAGATTAAGAAATATAAAATCAGTTACCATGTGCCAAAATGTCTTGCCATTCGATGATGTGGAATTAACCCGGGCAGGTGTATTCCTTGCGGCGAAAAGACTATTGTTGAAAACACTATTATTAAGAAGTTTTGATGCTTCTGACGGAGTTATTTTTCTATCTTCTGCTTCCAGAAATAATGTCAAGAAATTATTGTGTCATACGCTTGTGGATACCATTATTCCCCATGCGGTTGATGTAAATTTTTTCCAACGGGAAAATACTGATAACTGTTTTGATGTAAAAAATATAAAATTGCTGTATGTTTCTAGCATTAAGCTCTACAAGAATCATAGAGAAACGATAAAGGCTTTGTCTATTCTTCGTGCGCGAGGGTATGAAAATATCAATATTCAATTTGTAGGGGCGCAAGATAAAAAAGTCATGAAGGATTTATCGAGATTGATTGGAAAATTAGGCTTGAATGACCATATAAAATTTCTTCATCAAGTGAGTTATGAAGACATGTGTCGGCTATATTTTAATTCATCCTTATTTGTATTTTCTTCGAGCTGTGAATCCTTTGGGTTTCCATTGTTAGAAGCGATGGCTTCCGGTTTACCTATGGCCTGTTCTAATAACGCGCCATTCCCTGAGATTGTAAAGGATGCTGCTATTTATTTTAATCCAAAAATACCAGAGAGTATTGCCGATGCGATTGAGACTTTGATCAAAGATAACGGTATTAGAGGTGAATTAATTGAAAAGGCCGTAGCCTTGTCAAAAAATTATTCTTGTGAGAAAAATGCGGATAGCACATTTTCTTTTTTAAGGGAGATTGCTGAGCATTGATTGGGTCGAAAAAACAAATAAGCTCAGTTTTATAGGTAATTTGAGCGTATATGCTTTAACTAGCACACTCAAAGACAGCGTGACAATAAAGCAAAAGGTGTATGGTGAAAATAGTTATTTTAAATATAACCGGTGGTGGGATGAGTGGAGGATACAAAAAGTATCTGTGTCATATGATCCCTAAGTTGGCGGTACGTTCGGAAGTTGATTCCATTTATTGTCTTTCATCGCCTTTGTTGAACATGAGGAGTTGGTTTGATCTAATCCCCAAGGTCAAGTTTATGAACTTTAATTCGATGAGATTTGGGATAGGGAGTATTGATGCATTGCTAAAAGCTAAATTAGAGATGATTTCGCCCGATGTTATTTTTGTTCCAACGGAACGAGCCTTTTCTTTTAATAAAATCCCTGTTGTAAATATGGTTCAAAATATGGAACCGCTTATGGGTATCAATCAAGGTCTTTCTTTGGCAGAACGGCTTAAAAATTGGCTTCGTGCTTATTATGCGGAAATCGCTATAAAAAAATCAGCAAGACTGATAGTTCCTTCTAAATTTGTTAAAGATTTTTTGGTGAAAACGTTGCATCTTTCAGCAGATAAAATAGCAGTTGTTTATTACGGAGAAGAGGTTTCTGCGAATATTAATGTTATTAGGCCATGTAATATACCTCAAGACTGGAGCGGGAGATTTATTTTCACTGCAGGATCGATTCGGCCGGCTCGAGGCTTAGAGGATATCCTTCAAGCCATGCATTATTTGGATACAATGAATAAAAATAACGTGTACTTGGTGATTGCTGGAGAGGCGTGCCCTAATTTGAAAACTTATCGAAAAGATCTGGAACGATGGGTTGAAGAACGAGGACTGTCGAATAGGATTTGTTGGTTAGGGGATTTAACGTCGGAAGAGATGGCTTGGTGTTATGAGAATTGCGAGCTTTTTATTATGAGTAGTCGAATCGAGTCGTTTGGCATGGTTATAGTCGAAGCGATGTCAAAAGGATGTATGTGTTTGGCAGCAGATAATCCCTGTTTGCCAGAAATTTTTGAAGAAGCCGCGCTTTATTATCCACCAAAGGATATTAAAGCATTAGTCGATAGGATTCAGTTTGTTAGACACTGGGATGTGGAAAGCAAAAACGAAATGAAAGCTAGAGCAAAAAAAAGAGCCGCTGAATTTTCCTGGGATATTTGCGCCGAACAAACCACGTTAGAATTAAAAAGGGCTATAAGCGATAGGGAATTATTATGAGAATATTGGTAACTGGTGGATCGGGCTTTATCGGAACGAATTACATCAATTTTTTAGTGCAAGAAGGGAAGCATGAGTTTATTAATTTAGATATTAAACCCCCTCGCAATAAGGCTCATCAAGCATTTTGGCGTGAATGTGATTTGCTAGATAGGCCACGACTCGAGCAAATCATAAAAGACTTTAAACCCACTCATGTCGTTCATTTGGCCGCAAAAACCGGACTCGATGAAAAAGAACTCAGTGATTTTGCTGCCAATATAGAGGGTGTTGAAAATATGGTTCGGATTTTGAGGGAGACACCTTCCGTTGAACGGGCGATATTTACTTCTACATTACTAGTTTGTCAGATGGGTTATGTGCCTAAAGACGATACGGAATATAAACCAACGACCTTATATGGCCAAAGCAAAGTTTGCGGAGAAAAAATTGTGCGTTCAGCAAAAGACTTGCCTTATGCATGGACGATTGTTCGGCCTATTTCTGTTTGGGGGCCTTATGCCGAAGAGCCGTATAGAAATTTTTTCCAATCAGTAGCGCGTAATTGGTATTTTCATATTGGTTCTGGGCATTACAAACGATCTATGGGTTATGTGGAAAATATGGTGAATCAAATTCATCAGTTACTGTTAGTTCCTGCTGAAAAAATGGATCACAAGGTTTTTTATTTGGGAGATAGTCCGCCGATCGATTTGTATGATTTTGCCAATGAGGTTCAAAAAAAATTGGGAGTGAAAAAAATTAGACGGCTGCCGTTATGGGCTGTTCAATGTATAGCTAAGTGCGGTGATATGCTTAAAGCGATGGGATGGAAAAAGTTTCCTTTAACCAGCTTTAGATTGAATAACATTCGTACGGAGTACGTATTTAATTTAAATCCGATTCTAGAAGTTTCGGGGCCGTTGTTGTACGATTACCAGACAGGTATTGAGCGAACTATTCAGCATATGTGCGAAATGGGCGAAATTTGATTTGAGCGGTGTTATCAATTAAATGGAGGAGGCAAGAAGCCGTGTTGAAAATTTTAGTAACGGGTGGTGTAGGATTTATCGGGACTAATTTAGTCAATGAGTTGCGTAGTCGTGGGCATGATGTTTGGACTTGTGATATTTTACAAGGTGAAGATCCGAAACACATTAAAGCGGATACAGGCGTGTATCAACAAATGGATTGGATTTTTCGTCATCATCAATTCGATTATGTCTATCATTTAGCGGCAGAGTATGGTCGATGGAATGGTGAAGATCATTATGAAAATCTTTGGCGGACGAATGTGATTGGAACTAAGAATATACTTCGTCTTCAGGAGATTCATCGATTTCGGATGATATTTTTTAGCAGTGCTGAAGTGTATGGTGATTACGATCAGCTGATGACTGAATCCGTCATGGATACCGTGCCAATTAAGCAGATGAATGATTATGCGATTTCAAAATGGGCGGGGGAATTGCAGTGTTTAAATTCAGCGACTATGTTTAAGACTGAAACCATCCGTGTTCGTCCCGTTGGTTGTTATGGGCCTCATGAATATTACAGCCGTTATCGAGGCGTTATCCCGATCATTGTTTATAGCTGTTTGCATGGATTAGAATTTACAGTGTATCGTGGTCACACACGTATTTTTGATTATGTCGAAGACACCTGCCGCACATTGGCTAACATTCTCGATAATTTTATTCCGGGTGAAGTATATAATGTGGGGAGTCGAGAAGATTGGACCATTAGCATTGAAGCGTTGGCTGATATTATTTTAAAGGAAACAGGGGCTAAATCTTCTTTGGCGAAATACAAAGGAGAGGAGAGCTTTACAACTCGTGTAAAGGTAGTCGATTTCAGTAAGAGCCGTAAGGATTTACAACATAATCCGACTATCGATATTCAGGAAGGGATTCGTCGATATGTTGCCTGGATGAAAAAGATTTATAGTATATAAGAACACATATAAAGGAGATAGATGATGGACGATTATAGGGCTTATTATAAAGGGAAAACGATTTTAATTACCGGCGGAGCCGGGGCGATCGGATGCAATCTGACGAGGGAATTAAGCAAACTGGGCGCGGAGAAGGTTATCGTGTTAGATGATCTTTCCAGTGCTGAATTGTGGAATGTGCCGAACGAAAAAAATGTTCAATTTATACATGGCAACGTCGTTGATCAAAACGAACTGAAGCGAGTGTTTAATTTAAAGCCCACAATCGTTTTTCATTTGGCCGCTCTTTTTGCTAATCAAAATTCACTAGATTATCCAGAAAAAGATTTAGAGGTGAATGGTCTTGGGATATTGAGAACATTGCAATTTTCGGCGATGTCAGGGCGTGTGGAACGTTTTGTTTATGCGAGTTCTGGATGTTCCATTTACGGATGTCACGGAAAATTACCGCTGACTGAAGATCAGATGTCTTTGCACCATACGACGCCTTATCAAATCACGAAGATGTTAGGTGAGCTTTATTGCAATTTTTTCTTGCATCAATATGGGTTGCCCATTGTTAACACTCGATTTTTCAATAGTTATGGTCCGGGGGAAGTCCCCGGTCAATATCGCAATGTCATTCCTAATTTTATTTATTGGGCGTTGATGAATAAACCGTTGGTGATTACGGGCAATCCGCATGCGACCCGGGATTTTACGTGGGTTTTTGATTTGGTCGATGCGTTGTTGCGTTCGGGATATCACAAGGAAGCGATTGGAGAAGCTTATAACCTGTCTCGAGGAGAGGAAGTGGAAATCGGCACCTTAGCAGAAAAAGTGGTCAAATATGCTGATAGTAAATCAGAGATTATTATCGGTTCGAAAAGAAAATGGGACACGAAAGATCGGTTACTCGCGAGTTCTGAAAAAGCTTCTCGACTGATTGGATTTAAGCCGAGTGCAGATTTTGATGAAGGCTTGAAAATCACCATTGCTTGGATGAAGGAGCATTGGGAAGATATTAAACTTTCAGCTAGATTTGCTCCAGGGGTAAGTAGCGCTAATGCTGATGTAACTCAATAAGAAAATTGTTTTGTGCGTATTTTAATTGTTTGTCAATATTTTTGGCCAGAGAACTTTCGAGTGAATGATCTGGCGTTGAGTTTGCATCAACGGGGGCATGATGTCGAAGTGCTTACGGGCATTCCAAACTATCCAGAAGGTAAATTTTTTTCTGGTTATGGTTTTTTTAAAAAGACCCGGCAAGACTATCATGGGGTGAAAGTTATTCGAGTCCCTTTAATTCCTAGAGGAAAAAGCAGTAATTTAAAACTTATTTTGAATTATTTATCTTTTGTGTTTTTTGGTGTGTTGATTGCTCCTTTCGTTTGTCGTGGGAAATACGATGCCGTTTTTGTATATGAGACCTCACCTATCTTAATGGCGATACCGGCCATTCTTTTAAAAAAAATTAGAAAAATGCCATTGATTTTATATGTGTTAGATTTATGGCCAGAATCTATTTCTGCAGTAGGCGCGATTAAATCACCCACTATTTTAAATGGCGTTTCAAAAATCGTACGATTTATTTATAAGCATTGTGATCAGATACTAGTTTCATCTCCCGGTTTTATCAATCGGATTAAAGTGCATGGCGTAGAAGAATCGCGGATTAACTATTGGCCGCAATGGGCAGAAGATAATTATCAAATTATTCCACAGGAAAAAATTGCTGTGAACAGCGAAGAAATGCCGGCTGGTTTTCGTGTTATGTTCGCTGGCAATATCGGTGCGGCGCAGGGTTTTGAAACAATCATTGAAGCGGCAGATCAGTTAAAAAATCATCCTGCTATACACTGGGTAATTTTGGGAGATGGACGGATGAAACCCTGGGTTGAGGAGCAAATTCGGCTCAGAAAATTGGAAAACACTGTACATTTGTTGGGAAGGCATCCCATGGAAATGATGTCTCATTATTTCGCTTTAGCCGATGTCTTGTTGGTCAGTTTAAAAAAGGATCCCATTTTTGCCTTGACAATCCCAGCAAAAGTGCAATCTTATATGGCCTGCGGGCGTCCTATTTTAGCGTGTTTAGATGGGGCAGGTGCCTCGGTTGTCGAAGAAGCCGAAGCGGGGGTTTCTTGTCCGGCGGATAATCATGAATTATTAGCGGAGGCCGTTTTAAAGATGTTTAATCTGACGGATAGCCAACGAACAGAAATGGGTCTACGCGGCAGAGCCTATTTTGAAAAGCATTTTGCACGCAATATTTTATTGCTGCAACTAGAGCAATGGATGAGTGAATTGTCCCAAACCTATGGTGCAAGGAAGAAATAAAACCATGAAAGTCATGCTTGTATTTGGGACTCGACCCGAAGCCATCAAGATGGCCCCAGTGATTGAGGCACTCAAAAAGCAAAAGCGTCAGTTTCAGACGATTATTTGTGTCACCGCGCAACATCGAGAAATGCTCGATCAGGTTTTGCGTATTTTTGATATTCATCCAGATTATGATTTGGGCATTATGAATCCAGGTCAGGATTTATTTGATGTGACCTCTCGTTGTTTAAGTGCCATGAAACAGGTTTTAGCGAGCGAAAAACCAGATGTTGTTGTCGTGCAAGGAGATACCACCTCTGCATTTATTGCTGCGCTAGCGGCATTTTATAGTCGGATCCCTATTGCTCATATTGAAGCGGGATTGCGTACGCATGATAAATATAGTCCCTATCCGGAAGAAATGAATCGACGTTTATTAAGCGTGCTGGCTGATATTCATTTTGCGCCAACCGCTTGGGCAAAATCAAATTTGCTCAAAGAAGGGATAGCGTCTTCAAAAATAGTGGTGACGGGTAATACGGTTGTAGATGCGTTGTTAACCATTCAGCGAAGACAAAAAACTAAAGCGGCTGGAGTGGCATGGAAGAAGTATTTTCAAAACTCGTGGGGTCTGGAAATTCCTGATAAACGTGCGAAGAAGAAAATGATTTTGGTGACAGGGCATCGTCGTGAAAATTTCGGAGAGAATTTTAAAAATATTTGTTTTGCATTAAAGGAAATAGCCGAGCGAAGAGAAGTAATGATCGTATATCCAGTGCATCTGAATCCTAATGTGCAGAAACCGGTTAAGGCGATATTAAGCGGCATTGACAATGTTTATCTGATTGAGCCTTTGGAATATGAGCCGTTTATTTATTTGATGAGCCACGCCTATTTTATTTTAACGGATTCTGGAGGGATACAAGAAGAGGCGCCATCCCTAGGGGAACCAACTTTAGTGATGCGCGATACGACAGAGCGACCCGAGGGGATCAAAGCGGGGGTTGTAAAACTGGTAGGTACCGATAAAAAAACCATTATTAATCATGCTTTGGCATTGCTTGATAATGAAAAATTATATATAAAGATGTCGCAGGCAATTAATCCCTATGGTGATGGAAAGGCTGCTGAGAGAATTGTAGAAAAGCTGAGGGGTGTTTTTTTGTAAGTTAAGTATTGATGCCATTTTTTTAAACAAATATTTGCTGTCTATAGGCACAGTGAATAGGCTGTTAAAGCAGCAGGAAATTTATAAAAGTGTTTTAGAAGGTGTTTTAGGATGTTGCACTTCACATTTGTGTGTTTAGCTGTTTTTTTAATGACTTTTTTTTCTATTTTACTGTTTCGTCCAATCGCTATTCGTATTGATCTCGTAGATTCTCCCGATACAAGAAAATTACATCAAGGAGATGTCCCTAAGGTGGGCGGTATTGCCATGTTGGTTGGCTTTTTAGTGGGAATGTTGATGTTGCATGATTTCTTGTTAAGTTATGAGGCTTTGTTCGCATCAATGGCCATACTGGCTTTATTGGGATTTTTTGATGATTTTTGCGATATTAGGGCCGGTAAAAAATTTTTGACGCAAGTTTTTGCTGCAACATTGATGGTTATCGTTGGCGGGGCCTGCCTGAACTCCTTGGGAAATGTATTGTTTATTGGTAATCTCTCATTGGGATGGTTGGGTATCCCTTTCACCATTGTTGCCATTGTTGCGGGTATCAACGCAATTAATATGTTGGACGGTGTTGATGGATTAATGGGTAGCGTTTCGCTGATACAGTTCATCTACTTAGCCATAATCGCTTTTTTAGCAAAAGATATGGCCGATTTAAAAATATTGATGGTGATTGTTAGTTGTTTAATGGGCTTTTTATTTTTTAATTCTCCTCTGTCCAGCAGCAAATTTAAAGTTTTTGCTGGAGATATGGGAACGATGCTTATGGGCGTTTTGCTCATGTGGTTCGTCATTCGCTTGTCACAAACGCCTGGCGCAAAGCCAGTTGTTTTTTTATGGATTATAGCTGTACCGGTCTTTGATTTATTCAATGTGGTTTGTCGTCGTTTACGACAAAAAAAATCTCCTTTCGGCGCCGATCGAGAACATTTGCATCATATGTTACAAAATGCCGGTTTGAAAGATAAACACGTGGTGTTGATTATTGCGGGAGGTGCCATCGTGATGGGATTGATTGGAATTATTTCTTTAGTATTATTGATTCCAGAAGGGGTATTGTTTTTCTTCTATGTTTTTATTTTGGTGGCCTATTTATGTCGATTCGGCTATTTATGTAGAGATTAACTTTGCTGTTTACCTTATGTTTATTTTTCAAGAAGGATGATTAATTATGAATAAAGAAAAAATCGCCTTAATTACCGGCATTACAGGTCAAGATGGGTCTTATTTAGCTGAGTTTCTGTTAAACAAAAGCTATATCGTGCACGGTATTAAACGAAGAGCCTCTTCGTTTAATACAGATCGCATCGATCATCTTTATCAAGATGCTCATGAAACTGGTCGACGCTTCATTCTTCATTACGGTGATATGAGCGATAGTACAAATCTCATTCGAATTATTCAGCAAGTACAGCCCGATGAAATTTATAACTTAGCGGCGCAAAGCCACGTCCAAGTTTCTTTTGAAGAGCCGGAGTATACCGCTAATGCGGATGGAATAGGCGCTTTGAGAATTTTAGAGGCGATTCGTATTTTGGGCCTCGAGAAAAAGACGCGGTATTATCAAGCATCGACTTCCGAGCTGTACGGAAAAGTGCAAGAAACGCCGCAGACAGAAAAAACCCCTTTTTATCCGCGCTCTCCTTATGCGGTAGCGAAATTATATGCGTATTGGATAACTGTGAATTACCGAGAGGCTTATGGCATTTATGCATGCAACGGTATTCTATTTAATCATGAATCTCCAAAGCGAGGGGAAACATTTGTCACGAGAAAAATTACTCGAGGTTTAGCTCGTATTAAATTAGGACTACAGGATTGTTTATACTTAGGGAATATCGATGCCAAAAGAGATTGGGGACATGCCAAAGATTATGTCGAAATGCAGTGGTTAATGTTGCAACAGAATGAACCAGAAGATTTTGTGATCGCGACAGGTATCCAATATTCAGTCAGAGAATTTATAGAAACGGTGGTAAAAGAATTAGGGTTGTCTATTACTTGGAAAGGGGTTGGCGTGAATGAAAAAGGATATGATGCAGAAGGGCGTTGTATTGTAGCGATCGATCCCCGTTATTTTAGACCGACCGAAGTAGAAACGCTCTTGGGTGATGCCTCTAAAGCGCGGGAAAAATTAGGTTGGCAACCAAAAATAAGTTTTGCAACTTTAGTCAGCGAAATGGTAAAAGAGGATTTAAACATAGCGAAACGGGATGCTTTGATTAGAAAAAATGGCTATAAGACATGCGATTATCATGAGTAATATTCTTTCAAAAAATGATTGTATTCTTGTGGCCGGTGCTCGAGGACTGGTTGGTAGCAGTATCGCCAGAGCATTACACGCAAAAGGCTTTGAGAATATTTTAATGCCGACACATACTGAGTTGGATTTGATGGATGCCGAAACGGTTAAGTTATTTTTTAAGCGCTATCAACCGCGCTATGTGTTTTTAGCGGCAGCGAAAGTCGGCGGGATTCATGCCAATAACACCTATCCGGCCGATTTTATTTTTAATAATTTAACCGTTCAGAATAACGTGATACATGAGTCATGGCGCCAAGGTGTAAAACGATTAATTTTTCTAGGGTCTTCTTGCGTATATCCTCGCAACTGTCTGCAGCCTATCAAAGAAGAATATTTGATGACGGGAGATCTCGAGCGGACAAACCGGCCTTATGCAATCGCTAAAATCGCTGGGATTGAGCTATGCTGGGCTTGTAATCGCCAATATGGAACACAGTTTTTATCGGTGATGCCAACTAATTTGTATGGGCCTGGGGATAATTTTCATTTGGAGAATTCGCATGTGATGCCTGCGCTTATCCGTAAAATGCATGAAGCAAAAATAGACAACCGACAGGAAGTTGAAATTTGGGGAACGGGAAAGCCGCGCCGTGAATTTTTGTATGTAGATGATTTGGCAGAGGCTTGTTTTTTTCTTATGAATTTACCCGAAGATCGATATGTTAATTTGTTGAATAAACAAGAGGGCCCTTGGGTTAATGTAGGCTGTGGAGAAGACCTAACTATTGCGGAATTGGCCAAGTTAGTTGCAGAGGTTGTCGGTTATTCTGGCAAATTTTGTTGGAACACGAATCAACCCGATGGAACTTTCCGTAAACTTTTAGATGTAAATCTTCTGAGGTCATTAGGATGGAAACCCAAGGTCAATTTAAAGGAAGGCATTCAAAAAGCTTATGAAGCTTATTTGGCGGGTTTAGAATAATCGAAGGCGCTGGGGATTTGTTGTACGGGTAGCCTTTTTTAACAGAAGCAACCAACTGTTTTTACCTCGATTCGTAGTAGCTGTTTTCTAAGGTTTGACCCATACTTCCATCAGTTATTATTTTTTAGAATAAAAAATAGGAAGTACGCAAAACGCTTCCTTCAATGTTATGCAAGATGCCTAGTGCAGTGCATAAATCTTGGTGGAGAAGATTTATTACGGGTGTTCGTAATTGGCTTGAACGATACAGAGAGAGAACGAAAACCGTCGTTTTCACCTGAAGTAGTCGCGACTTATATCTGACGAGTCTCATGAAGAAGAGAGAGTTCCCAGTGTTGATTGTTGAGGGGCGTGTTTATAGGCATCATTGAAAAAACCTATTTTCTCTGGCAAAGCTTTTTTGTAATCTTCTCTTGAGAGACTTAAATTACATTGAATCGATAATTGCCCAGCGTCGGATGTAAAATTTAAATTTATCCAAGAGCCGCTGCCGACACCCCCCTTGCATATTATATTTTCCTACTGTGTAAAATGGTCTGCCAAGTCTAGTGATTAAATCTTAAGGAAAGATTAAGGAAAAATTTAATCGCACTGTTTTTTATTTGTAATTTCTATCTTCGCGCGCTTCTTTCAGTGCCACTGATGCTC
>MGXI01000009.1 GCA_001801315.1 Gammaproteobacteria bacterium GWF2_41_13
TAGATGGGGCAGGTGCCTCGGTTGTCGAAGAAGCCGAAGCGGGGGTTTCTTGTCCGGCGGATAATCATGAATTATTGGCGGAGGCCGTTTTAAAAATGTTTAATCTGACGGATAGCCAACGAACAGAAATGGGTTTACGCGGCAGAGCTTATTTTGAAAAACATTTTGCGCGCAATATCTTATTGCTCCAGTTAGAACAGTGGATGGAAAGCTTATCTCAAACCTATTGTCGCCAGGAAGAAATAAAACCATGGTAACTACTCAGCACGCTCGTGGGAACGTCCATATTTTGGTGCTTTTTGACGAAAAATCTCTTCAAAATGCTCATGTACTCCCGTGTACACTCCGTTTTTTCATCGATTTTTCGTCAAAAATCACCCAAAATCTGAACGTTCTTGTATCGTCACGATCTCAGCTGGGGAGTTACAAACCATGAAAGTCATGCTTGTATTCGGGACTAGACCCGAAGCCATCAAAATGGCGCCAGTGATTGAGGTGCTCAAAAAGCAAAAGCGTCAGTTTCAGACGATTATTTGTGTGACCGCGCAACATCGAGAAATGCTCGATCAGGTTTTGCGTATTTTTGATATTCATCCAGATTATGATTTGGGCGTTATGAATCCAGGTCAGGATTTGTTTGATGTGACCTCTCGTTGTTTAAGTGCCATGAAACAGGTTTTAGCGAGCGAAAAACCAGATGTTGTTGTCGTGCAAGGAGATACCACCTCTGCGTTTATCGCTGCGTTGGCGGCATTTTATAGTCGGATCCCTATTGCTCATATTGAAGCGGGATTGCGTACGCATCATAAATATAGTCCGTATCCGGAAGAAATGAATCGATGCTTATTGAGCGTGCTCGCTGATATTCATTTTGCGCCAACGACTTGGGCAAAATCAAATTTGCTCAAAGAGGGGATAGCGTCTTCAAAAATAGTGGTGACGGGGAATACGGTTGTGGATGCGTTATTAACCATTCAGCGACGACAAAAATCTAAAGCGGCCGGAATCGCATGGAAAAATTATTTTCAAAATTCATGGGATTTAGAGATCCCTGACAAGCGCGCGAAGAAGAAAATGATTTTGGTGACCGGGCATCGTCGGGAAAATTTCGGAGAGAATTTTAAAAACATTTGTTTTGCGTTAAAGGAAATAGCTGAGCAAAGAGAAGTCATAATCGTATATCCGGTGCATTTGAATCCTAATGTGCAAGCCCCTGTTAAGGCAATATTAAGCGGCATTGATAATGTTCGTCTAATTGAGCCTTTAGAGTATGAGCCATTTATTTATTTGATGAGGCACGCCTATTTTATTTTAACGGACTCTGGCGGTATACAAGAAGAGGCACCCTCTTTGGGTAAGCCGATTCTGGTGATGCGCGATACGACAGAACGGCCTGAGGGGATCAAAGCGGGAGTTGTGAAACTTATCGGCACCAATAAAAAACCCATTGTTAATCATGCTTTGGCATTGCTTGATGATGAAAAATTATATATAAAGATGTCACGAGCGGTTAACCCTTATGGTGATGGAAAGGCTGCAGAGAGAATTGTAGCAAAGCTGAGAGGTATGTTTTGTAAGGCACTGAGCAAAATAATAAGTTGAATAGTTTAGCGCCCAGATGATAGGTAGATTTGGACGTTCTGATTGAGAAAAACAACGCGCATAGTATAAACTATGTAAGTTGTTTTTCGATTGAAGAACGTTCTAAAGATACCTATCAGATGGGATGCTAAATGTTCAACTTATTATTGCTCAGTGCCTAAGTATTGATGCATTTATTTTTTTAAAATATTTGTTTGTCTATAGGCACAGTGAATGGGCTGTTAAAAGCAGCAGTATAAAGGTGTTCTAGAAGGTGTTTTAGGATGTTGCACTTCGTATTTATGTGCTTGGCTGTTTTTTTGGTGACTTTTTTTTCTATTTTGCTATTTCGTCCCCTCGCTATTCATATTGATCTCGTGGATTCCCCCGGTATAAGAAAATTGCATCAAGGAGATATTCCTAAGGTAGGGGGTATTGCTATGTTAGTTGGTTTTTTAGTAGGAATGTTGATGCTGCATGATTTCTTATTGAATTATGAGGCTTTGTTCGCATCAGTGGCTATATTGGCTTTATTGGGGTTTTTTGATGATTTTTGCGACATTAGGGCAGGTAAAAAATTTTTGACGCAAGTTTTTGCCGCAACGCTGATGGTTGTTGTTGGCCGAACCTACCTAAGCTCTTTAGGGAATATATTTTTTATCGGTAATATTTCATTAGGATGGTTTGGAGTCCCCGTTACAATTATTGCAGTGGTCGCTGGAATCAACGCAATTAATATGTTGGACGGTGTTGATGGGTTAATGGGCAGTGTTTCGCTGATACAGTTCACCTATTTAGCTATAATCGCTTTTCTCGCAAAAGATATCTCTGATTTAAAAATATTGATGGTGATTATCAGTTGTTTGACGGGCTTTTTGTTTTTTAATTTCCCGCTATCAAATAGGAGATTGAAGGTTTTTGCGGGTGATATGGGGACGATGTTTGTGGGTATTTTGCTCATGTGGTTTGTTATCCGTTTATCACAAATGCCTGGTGCAAGGCTGGTTATTTTTTTATGGATTATAGCGGTACCGCTATTTGATTTGCTCAATGTGGTTTGCCGTCGTTTACGACAAAAAAAATCTCCTTTCGGCGCCGATCGAGAACACTTGCATCATATGTTACAAAATGCCGGTTTTAGAGATAGACAGGTCGTGTTGATTATTGCAGGGTGTGCTATCACAATGGGGCTCGTCGGAATTATTTCCTCAGTATTACCGATCTCAGAGGGAGTATTGTTTTTTCTCTATATTTTTATTCTAGTAACTTATTTATGTCGCTTCGGCTATTTATGTAGAGATTAACCTTGCCGTTTATCTCTTGTTTATTGTAACTTCCCAGCTGAGATCGTGACGATGCAAGAATGTTCAGGTTTTGGATGATTTTTGACGAAAAATCGATGAAAAAGCGGAGTGTACACGAATAGTACATAAGCATTTTAAAGGGATTTTTCGTCAAAAAGCACCAAAATATGGGCGTTCATTCAAGTGTGCTGAGCAGTTACTGTTTGTTTTTCAAGAAGGATGATTAAATATGAATAAAGAAAAAATTGCCTTAATCACAGGTATTACAGGCCAAGATGGCTCTTATTTGGCCGAGTTTTTGTTAAATAAAGGCTATGTCGTACACGGCATTAAACGAAGAGCCTCTTCGTTTAATACAGATCGTATCGATCATCTTTATCAAGATGCTCATGAAATTGGTCGACGTTTCATTCTTCATTATGGTGATATGAGTGATAGCACCAATCTCATTCGAATTATTCAGCAAGTACAGCCCGATGAAATTTATAACTTAGCGGCGCAAAGTCATGTGCAAGTTTCTTTTGAAGAACCCGAGTATACGGCCAATGCGGATGGAATAGGTGCTTTGAGAATTTTAGAAGCGATTCGTATTTTAGGCCTAGAAAAAAAGACACGTTATTATCAAGCCTCGACTTCAGAGCTGTATGGGAAGGTGCAAGAGACTCCTCAAACAGAAAAAACCCCGTTTTATCCGCGCTCTCCGTATGCCGTGGCGAAATTATATGCCTATTGGATAACGGTGAATTACCGAGAAGCTTATGGTATGTATGCTTGTAACGGTATTTTGTTTAATCACGAATCTCCAAGGCGAGGCGAAACATTTGTCACAAGAAAAATTACGCGAGGGTTGGCGCGCATTAAATTAGGATTACAGGATTGTTTGTATTTAGGAAATATCGATGCAAAAAGAGACTGGGGTCATGCCAAAGATTACGTCGAAATGCAATGGTTAATGTTGCAACAGAAAGAACCCGATGATTTTGTGATCGCGACAGGTATTCAATATTCAGTCAGAGAACTTGTAGAGGCGGTGGTAAAAGAATTAGAGTTATCGATCACTTGGAAAGGAACAGGTGTGAACGAAAAAGGGTATGATGATCAAGGTCATTGTATCGTGGCGATTGATCCTCGTTATTTTCGACCGACCGAAGTGGAAACGCTCTTGGGTGATCCCTCGAAGGCGAAAGAAAAATTAGGCTGGCAACCCAAAATAAATTTTGCGACTTTAGTTAGTGAAATGGTAAAAGAGGATTTGAGCATAGCGAAACGAGATGCTTTAATTAGAAAAAATGGCTATAAGACGTGCGATTATCATGAGTGATATCCTTGCGAAAAACGATTGTATTTTTGTGGCGGGGGCTCGAGGGCTTGTTGGCAGCAGTATTGTCAGGACATTGCATGCAAAAGGCTTCAAGAATATTTTAGTGCCGACGCATACTGAGTTAGACTTGATGGATGCTGAAACAGTTAAGTTGTTTTTTAAACGACATCAACCGCGTTATGTTTTTTTGGCGGCAGCAAAAGTCGGGGGGATTTATGCTAATAATACCTATCCGGCCGATTTTATTTTTAATAATTTGTCCATTCAAAATAACGTTATTCATGAGTCATGGCGACAAGACGTAAAACGGTTAATTTTTCTAGGTTCTTCTTGTGTGTATCCGCGCGACTGTCCGCAGCCCATCAAGGAAGAATATTTAATGACGGGAGATCTCGAGCGCACTAATCGCCCTTATGCCATCGCTAAAATCGCTGGTATTGAGTTGTGTTGGGCTTATAACCGTCAATATGGAACGCAGTTTTTATCGGCGATGCCAACCAATACGTATGGTTCGTTGGACAATTTTCACCTAGAGAATTCACATGTGATGCCTGCGCTTATCCGCAAGATGCATGAGGCAAAAATAGAAAATCGATCCGAAGTTGAAATTTGGGGGACGGGGAAGCCACGGCGTGAATTTTTATATGTGGATGACTTGGCAGAAGCTTGTCTTTTTTTGATGAGTTTACCTGAAGATCAATATGTTAATCTATTGAAGAAACAAATGGGACCGTGGGTTAATATAGGCTGTGGAGAGGATCTGACCATTGCAGAATTGGCCGAGTTAGTTGCAGAGGTTGTCGGCTATTCTGGCAAGTTTTGTTGGAATGTGAATCAGCCCGATGGGACACTGCGCAAACTTTTAGACGTGAGTCTTCTTGCATCGTTAGGATGGAAACCCCAGGTTAATTTAAAAGATGGTATTCAAAAAGCCTACGCGGCTTACTTAGCGGCTTTAGGGTAACACCAAAAATTCATGCTCTTCGCGAATAGGTTTTTAGGATTATCACCGATAGACCTGAGTATTTTGGTTTTTTTGATAAAGCCTAAAACCAAAAGACGAAGGGTGTAATTCATGTTTATTGATAGCGGTTTCTGATTGACTCACAGTTTGCATGGCAGGTTCCGAAATATATGACCAATAAATGCATGAACCCGTGATTATTCATTACGATTTTTTTGAAAGATTCGCTATAATCGCGCCAATCTGAACAAACTCCCATCAAGAGGAAAACCACGTATGAATCTTATCGAAAATGAACTCAAAGAAGCTGAAGATCTTTTATCGAAATCTGAGTGTCTTTATGATCAAAAAGCGATTGATCAAGCGATTGATCGAGTGGCTCAGGAAATGAATGAAAAACTAGGGAGTAAAAATCCTCTATTGTTGTGCGTGATGAATGGCGCAGTGATTTTCACAGGCCAACTGGCGACGCGGCTAACTTTCCCTTTGCAAATTGATTATGTGCACGTAACGCGGTATCAGGGGGAAATTGAAGGACGCGAAATTCATTGGGTTGCAGAACCTTCTGTGGATGTCAAAGATAGAACTATTGTGATTGTCGAAGATATTTTGGATTTAGGGCTTACGCTCGCCGCGGTCAAACAGCATTGTCAAGCGCATGGCGCGAAAGAGGTCTATTGTGCGGCATTAATTGATAAAAAACGTTCTCGTGCGATAGGGGGCGTTGAACGATGCGATTTTACAGGCCTTTTTGTCGAGGATCGTTTTTTATTGGGATATGGACTAGATTACAAAGGATTTTTACGCAATGTCCCGGGTATTTATGCCGTGAAGCCGGAATACTTGTAAGATAAGGGTAGTTGATCAATTTTTATGAAAAAACGGGCTTTAAAATATATTATAGGATTGAGGGATTGTGCTGCCGTAGCACGGCAGGATGACGGATTTCAATTAAATTTCAAAACTCAACATATAAAAAAATTATCGCGAAGCGATTTGTTTCCTCAACGCTCAATTTTCTTTGTCATCCCGCGACTTGATCGCGGGATCCAGATTTATTTTTTGGACCCCGCGATCAAGTCGCGGGGTGACGAAATCCGAGAATGCAATATAAAAAATTTATCGCGAAGCGATTCATCCCTTCAATCCTCAATCCTCAATCCTCAACCCTTATTAGTGCGATTGCATGATCGGTGGAATTGCTTTGCGCCTATCCAACGGACTGCTGCCTCATGACTTCCCAATCCCACATTCGCAATTTTTCTATTATTGCCCATATTGATCATGGTAAATCCACGTTGGCGGATCGATTCATTCAATGGTGCGGCGGGTTGGCTGATCGTGAGATGCAAAATCAAGTGTTAGATTCTCTCGAGCTTGAACGAGAACGCGGCATTACGATCAAGGCACAAAGCGTGACGTTGCATTATAAAGCGAAAGATGGACAAGAGTATCAACTCAATTTTATCGACACACCCGGACATGTCGATTTTGCTTATGAAGTGTCGCGATCTTTATCCGCATGCGAAGGCGCTTTGTTGGTTGTCGATGTATCACAAGGCGTTGAAGCGCAAACGGTAGCAGTTTGTTATATGGCGATCAACCAGGGATTAGAAGTGATCCCGGTTTTGAATAAAATTGATTTACCACAGACAGAGCCCGAGCGAGTAGTTCGAGAAATTGAGGAAATTATCGGCATTGAAGCCAGCAACGCGTTAAAAATCAGTGCAAAAACAGGTGATGGAATTGAATCTTTGTTGGAAGAGCTGGTGGCTAAAGTGCCACCGCCAGCAGGGAACCCAGAAAATATTTTACAAGCGCTCATTATCGATTCTTGGTTTGATAGTTACTTGGGTGTCGTTTCGCTCGTGCGAGTGAAAGAGGGAACGCTACGTGTTAAAGATAAAATTTTGGTGATGTCGACGGGGAAAAGCTATCAGGTGGATAGCTTGGGTGTTTTTACGCCAAAACGACAACCGCGTGATCAATTGCAAGCCGGTGAAGTGGGATATGTAGTTTCTGGCGTGAAAGATATTCATGGGGCGCCGGTGGGCGATACTTTGACGCACACACATCGTCCTGCCAGTAGTCAGTTGGCTGGATTTCAAAAAGTCAAACCCCAGGTTTTTGCTGGATTATACCCGACCGATTCAGATGATTATCAGGCTTTTCGAGAAGCGCTCGAAAAGCTGAGTTTGAATGATTCTTCTTTAATTTATGAACCGGAAAATTCAGAAGCCTTGGGTTTTGGATTTCGCTGCGGTTTTTTGGGCCTCTTGCATATGGAAATTATTCAAGAGCGGCTCGAGCGTGAATACAATCTTGACTTAATTACAACAGCACCGACCGTGATTTACGAAATTGTGACGACGAAAGGTGAAACGCTGCATATCGATAATCCCGCTGAATTACCGCAACCCAATTTCATTCAAGAAATGCGTGAACCTATTGCAACCGCTCATATTTTAGTGCCGCAAGAGCATGTCGGTAGTGTCATTAAACTGTGTGTCGAGCGACAAGGGGTTCAGAAAAAGATGTTGTATCATGGATCCCATGTGGCATTGGATTATGAATTGCCGATGCGTGAAATTATCCTCGATTTTTTTGACCGGTTAAAATCTGTCAGTCGCGGCTATGCCTCATTAGATTATTCATTTACGCATTTTCAAACCGCTGATTTAGTGAAATTGGATATTTTAATTAATGGGAGCAAAGTGGATGCCTTAGCATCGATTGTGCCACGCGATCGATCTTATCGAAAAGGGGTTGAATTAACACAAAAACTCAAAGAACTCATTCCGCGTCAAATGTTTGAAGTAGCGATTCAAGCGGCAATTGGCAATCAAGTCGTTTCTCGAACAACGGTGAAAGCGATGCGAAAAAATGTGACAGCGAAATGCTATGGCGGAGACGTGTCACGTAAAAGAAAGTTGCTTGATAAACAGAAAGCCGGCAAAAAGCGCATGAAAAAAGTCGGCAAAATTGAATTGCCACAAGAAGCGTTTTTGTCAGTGCTGAGCGTGGAGAAAAAGGATTGAGGATTGAGGAAGAAGACTGCCTGTCGTCATTCGAAGCAAAAGCCCAGTCCGTCATTGCGAGGAGCGTCAGCGACGAAGCAATCCAGCTTTTTTCTGGATTGCTTCGTCGCTGACGCTCCTCGCAATGACGGTGCTTTGGCTGAGTTGTTTCAGTTGCGTCTCGCAATGACGGTGCTTGCAAGAGCGTTCATGTTTTGGATGATTTTTCGTCAAAAAATGGCCAAAATAGGAACGTTTCTCAAATGCACGGAATGGTTATTTCGAAACAGCATAGAACTAGTTATATTGAAATGAGGTAAAAATGAATATTGATTTTCCGACGTTATTGGTGATTCTCACCTTGGTGAGTGGCATGATTGCGTTGATTGATTGGATTTTTTTTGCGCCTGCCCGCCAGAAAAAAGAGGAAGAAGTGCCTTTAATCGCAGATTATGCGCGTTCATTTTTTCCTATTTTTTTATTGGTCTTGTTGATTCGCTCTTTTATTATTCAACCTTTTCGCGTGCCATCGGGTTCGATGGAACCGACCATATTGCCGAGAGATTTTGTTGCGGTGAATCAATTCGCCTATGGATTGCGACTGCCGGTATTAAATAAAAAAATTCTAAGTATTGGTGAGCCCAAGCGCGGGGACATTGTCGTTTTTCGATATCCAGGAGATCCCCATGTCGATTATATTAAACGTGTTATTGGGTTGCCAGGCGATCATTTGATTTATCAAAATAAACAATTGACGATTAACGGCAAGCTCATACCCCAAACTTATTTGAAGGATGGCATGGATTTAGAATCCACTTCCGGTTTTGGCAATATTCCATCGACTGTTTTCCAGGAAGATTTAAATGGCATCAAATACCTTATTTTGCAGCATACAACAGGGAATCAGGAGTTGAGCAAGGTGGATG
>MGXI01000010.1 GCA_001801315.1 Gammaproteobacteria bacterium GWF2_41_13
GGTTTTGATAGAAGTGCGAACTTAAAATCAAAACTTAACTAAAAAGGAAACTCTCATATGTTAAATAGTACTGATAAAATAATCAGACATAAAGTTGGATTGCTTAATTTGGCAGAAGAATTAGGCAATGTGTCGAAGGCGTGTAAGATGATGGGATTCTCCCGAGATACTTTCTATCGTTATAAATCCGCGGTAGAAGACGGAGGGATCGAGTCGCTATTTGATCAAAGCCGACGCAAACCGAACCTAAAAAACCGTGTTGAGGAAAGGGTCGAAACGATAGTTGCGGAATACGCAACTGCTTTTCCGGCGCATGGTCAACACCGAGTTAGCAATGAGCTACGAAAACAAGGGGTTTTTGTTTCGGCAAGCGGGGTGAGAAGCATTTGGTTACGCCAGGGTCTTCATAATTTCAAATCACGCCTAAAGGCTTTAGAGGCAAAGGTTTCCGAAGAAGGAATTATCCTTACGGAAGCTCAAGTTGCTGCCCTAGAGAAGAAAAAATATGATGACGAGGCGTGTGGTGAGATTGAGACAGCCCACCCGGGTTACTTGGGCTCTCAAGACACGTTCTATGTTGGCACTTTAAAAGGCGTTGGTCGTATTTATCAGCAAACTTTTATTGATACTTACAGTAAAGTTGCTTTTGCAAAGCTATACACGACAAAAACGCCGATTACAGCGGCTGATATGCTTAATGATCGCGTACTGCCATTTTTTGAGACGCATAGTTTACCGATGTTGCGTATCTTAACAGATCGTGGCACGGAATATTGCGGACGAGCTGATCAGCACGATTATCAGCTTTATATGGCTCTAAATGATATTGAGCATACAAAAACAAAAGCGATGTCGCCGCAAACCAATGGTATTTGTGAGCGATTTCATAAAACTATCTTACAAGAATTTTATCAAGTAACTTTCCGCAAGAAATTGTACTCTGATCTTGAGTCTTTGCAGAAAGATCTGGACGAGTGGATGAATTATTATAATAATCATCGCACTCATCAGGGGAAAGTGTGTTGTGGCAGAACACCTTTGGAAACTTTACTTGATGGAAAGAAAATCTGGCAGGAAAAATTTATACATTAAACTTAACCTGACAGTCACTTCTTAAAAACCGGTTACTGTCAGATCAAGTCTGAATCACTACATCTGAGGAATAACAACATTTCTGCCCCATAACGTGATGCTGCCGCCTTTATTTTAATCAGCGATAATATTATCTTGAGTTAATACTTTTAATCTTCTTTGCTCAGAGTGAATGCTAGAAACAATACCACTACTCCCTATGGGTTCTATCCCGCGATCTATTAATGATTTAATTAAATCATTAATCACACTGTCTTTATTCATGGCAAATGTTGAAGCAAAACATCTCCAAAATTCCCAACCGACGCGTTCTAATATACGTTGTCGATTCATATCATCATTCCAGCGGGAGGCGTCATGATAACGGTCACCATCGCATTCAATCGCTAGGCGAGCATCTTGATGCCCTTCTACTACCATATCGATTCTATAGGTGCCGACTTTAACCTGAGGGATAACTTTATAACCTCGTTCTGTCAGAATATCATAAACCTCACGTTCAAATCCTGATTCGCATAAGTCGCGTAAATTTTTCACTCTTGTTTCATCTTGTGCAAATGGCGCCGAAAAATGCTCAATTAAATTACGACGTAATGTATCCGCTGGACTTAAGTGTTCGATTTCAATGCTTCTCACTAAATACATTCTATCTCTTGCTCTTGAAGCGGCCACATTGAATCTTTGCGCTGAAGCTTCTCTATTATTAGCTTTACTGTTTTCTCTTGAGACAACCAGGGATAAAAAAATAATATTTTTTTCCTTTCCTTGAAAAGATCGAGCATCTCCATAAGCAATTTTGTGTTGTGATAATAAGTCAGGGCCTATTTCTTGCTCTAGCATATCCCATATTTTTCGTGCTTGTTCTCCTCCCAGGAGTGATATAACGCCAATACTAAGCCCTTTCATTGTAGGGTCATTACAGATTTTTTTTATTTCATCCACGATAAATCTTGCTTCAGCTAAATTTTCTTTACCATTTCTAAACCCATCTTCAATGATAATATCAATTAGAGGAGGATCAAGACGTTCTGAGGTTTTAGGCAATCTAATAGGCCTTAGTTCGTGGTTATAAAATTCACGCTTTGAATATTCAATGATCGGGCCAATACAACGGAAATGTTCACGTAGCATAATTTGGGCATCAGCAAATACAACTTTGAATAAATCATAAATAGAGCGCTCTGGCGACATTTCTTGGCGATAGATGTCTACTTGATCGCCAAGAAATCGCATCATTAAGTTATTTATTTTATCTTCTTCTAAGCCAACCCCTTCTGGTGAAACCTGTTTATCATCACCTACAATTAATAATTTGCTTGCTCGCAAAATTGCAGGGAGCGCGCTTAAATCGGATTGTGATGCTTCATCGATAACCACTAGATCAAAGCAACCAAATTCGGCTGGCAATGATTCTGAAACCCTATAATGAGGCATGATCCAGCATGGGATGGTTTTATTCACTTTAGAAGCAGCATATTTAGCATCCTGTCTATATCGTACAGCGCGCTTGCCGGTACCTTTCCCGATCTTTGCAATCGCTGCACGAAAAGCTTGTAATGCCGCCTTGACGTCTGGTGTTGCATTATCCGCCAATTTGAGCCAAGTCCGTTTTGCAACAGTTTCTTGATAAGTTCTAGACAGCTCTTTTTCTATTTCGGATCGTTGTTCTGTTAATTTTTTAAATTCATCATGGCTGCTGGCAGAATTAAGATGATTTGCTAATCGACATAACCGCCATGCTTGTTGCCAATTATCAGGTAGTAATTGGTCTACTACATTCTTTAAGGGATCTGTCGATAATTTTCTTGCCCATTTTGTTGCTCCTGATTCTGAGATTCTTTCGCAAATCTCTTTTATATCTGCAAAATAAGTCCTTAGGCTATGAATGCGGCGCAATTCTCCCATAAGATTTGACCACTGACTTTGCAATTGTAGATCAGTAATAGATGGGTCGCCAACGATATCATTAATAAATTCCTTAACAGAATCGCATATTCTCCCGTTATTGCTAGTTAGTATGTTTTGTAATTTTTCTTTTTTTGACCACGCTTTTTCAAGGCGATGGCAGGTGTAATGGCAATCGAGAAGGCTACGGAATTCCCGCGAAAGATCTGCATTTTCTATCAGATCTTGATGGTGAGCCCATGTAGGACAAATAAGGCGCGCGTTTTCAAGAATTATTTTTTCTAATTCTTGACATGTCTTAATTATGAGATAAACCTCTAAATCTTCTTTTGCGGATTTTATAGTATTATTTAAGTCTTCCTCGGTAGGGAAGGTTGGTATCGTTAATTCTATTGCTAAATTATTCCAACGTAAAATGAGCGCTTTTGCGCGACATAGAAACAAAACATACTTGTAAACATATTGCCATTCATCTTGTGTTTTTGGTTTGCTATTAACAATGCGAATTTCATCAAGCTTCTTTTTTAAGATATTTTTTATAACAATCCCTGTTATACCAAAAGGTAGTTTATTGTTTGCTTTATTGGCAATAGCTTGAACAATATCGTCAGTGAGTGCAAGATTGCTTGGAATATAAACAGGATTCGTTAAAAAATTGCTTCTTTCTGAAAATGCTATAGTTATTTCGGCTGCTAAGGTTTCAAAGAAGTGAATTGTTTGAGTGAGCTCCTTTTTTTTAAAATACTGTTTTATTGACTCTCCCCATTGTCTATTTTTATCCTTTATTTCTTTTTTTATATCCTCCCAATCAGAAAATACCTTTAGCAGTTTATCGACGCGGTTAAAGGTTTCATCTGTGGTGTCAACAAGTGATGGATTATTGTTTCCTTCAAGCGTGGCTTTCAATTTGCTATATTTTGAGAGTTCACGATGAACGCATAAAAGCTCATCACCTTGAGGAAAGGCTGTAAGTTCCGGTAGTTTTGCTGTTAAGTAATCTAAATCCATGCCGAGATTTCGTCTGGCTTCTCGTAATTTAGTAATATCTGTATTATCAAATTTTGGCGCATTTTTTTGAGAAATAGTGAGGGCGTCATCATCTAACCATTCATAATGCCCAGAACCTTGGGTAACTTCTTTTGCTGCTGTTTCAGGGGAAATTGATTGCCCATCTAAGATTATAAATTCAATATTTCTTTTAGCCCAATCATCAATAGATCTATCAACTATTGATAACCTTCCGTGCAATTGATCAGTATAACTTTCCGCTTGCTCAATCTCGAGAGATAAAGCGCGGCGATCAATCAGTTGTAATTCTTGCGCTATTTTAGAAACAGCAAACTCAAATTGCTTCATACCATCTTGCTCATCTGCTAGTAACGCAATTGCTAGAGGCTGAATTGTGTCAGGTAGTTTTTCTTTAAGAACAGATAAGGCGGGTTCTTTCATGGAGGTAACCAGTACACGTTTCCCGTTCGCCATATAGTGTGAAATGATATTGGCGATAGTGTGGGTTTTTCCAGTTCCTGGCGGACCCTGTACAACAACGCCATTCGAGCATTCAAGGCGTTGGATAATGCTTACTTGTTCTTCATTATAGGGCATAGGGAAAAACAAATCGCTTGCTTTAGTCTGTGCCTGGTTTCTGTTGCCTAAAGAACAAATTCCTCTAAAGCAAGGAAGCTCTATAGTTTCATGCTTCGCTAATGGTTCTGTGACAATAGCCTTAACTACAGCAGATAATGGTAGCATTGCATTATCAAATTGTTTTTTGAAATTTTCCAAATCTTGGATGAAAAGATTCTTGCTGCGCGGCCTAGCAAACAAAACCCACGTGTCTGTGACTTTAAGTGTCTCCGTTGCTTTAGGTAATTGACGATCTTCTGCATTAGTTTGGTTTGGCCAATAGATGCCAGTAGGGTCTAAGTATGTAACCGCGGTTCTTAACAGGGATTCAAATGAAAATCGGTCAAATGGTGAAAATACTTGTGATTGTTTTTCAAAAAAATCCCGCGAGATTTTTTCTAATTCAGTAACGCCAGAATTGTCAGTAGCAGTATAAATATCAAGCTCCAGATGCGCATTCGTTTGCCTTGGTCTAATTTCTATTGACATATCCTGTTCATTTAAGCCAATGTTTACTGGCTGAATTATTAGTGGGTAGCTAATAGTCGGTTCATTCGTTTTCCATATGCCCAATCCCATGCCCCAAACTAATTCAATTTGCGTATCTGTAATAGATCCTTCTAAATCCTGCTTTAAAGTAAATAATTCGCTATAAATATCTATTGTGCGACGTCGCTTTTTTTCTTCTGTAGCCCAGGGTTTCCAAGATTTTTCAATATAATCCAGTAATTGGTATTCAACTATTTCACGTTGCTGAAATTCAGAGAATAAAATCAAGGTTGCTTGTTCTATTGGAAAATTATTGCTGATTAATAATGCATCATCTAGTTTCTTTTTATCTATGGCGTTTAAAAGCGTTGGTTCTTTGCATGGCTCATTTGATTTATCTAGCCATGCAGCTAGTAAATTTTCTGATGCAGAGGGTGATTGCGATTTCCACAGTCTTTCAATTACCAGCCATACCTCGTTATTTTCGCCTCCAAGATTAAAATGAATGCCAGGCAGCCCAATGGAGTCATGTTCAAACAAATTAAAACGATTATGCTTGTTTACTTCTTTAACAGGGTTGAATTTTAATCGAGCAGATTGCTGGGTAAATTCTATCAACGACAGTAATCGCTTTTGCTGAATATTCAAACACAATCCACCGCTTTGACGACCTTGTTCGGCGGCACACTGAGTTTTTTCCATTCCAGTTATCCTTTTGTGTAATAGGCTTTTTGATGATGCTTTTCGTTATTCTACTAAACTCACACGTTCCGAGCATAATAAAACTTTGATTCGATTGCAGGTATGTTCATCGCAATATATATCGAGCACTATTTTTTGTTCAAACTTCAACTCATCTCCATGTGCTATCAAAACATAGCGGCCTTTATCTTTCAATAAAATTTGTTCTTAAGGGTGCCTCAGCTATGACGGATATATTATGGCTGATGTGTTCGCTATTATCTAACAGCCAAACGCTTGAAGCAACGTAATGACTATTTTACGGAGCAGCCTGCTATTGAAGCGATTTACCGTTTTAAACAGCGATTACATCAGTTATTGATGTATAAACACTGTACGGCTAAAAAGTGTCGTCGTTTGATTCCGATCTTTCTACGGTGTATTGCAGAACTCAAGGCGTCGCCGTTTCAGTCGCTTCAAACGCTAGGTAATACCCTATATCAATGGCGAGA
>MGXI01000011.1 GCA_001801315.1 Gammaproteobacteria bacterium GWF2_41_13
TAAACAGCACGAGAAAGCACTACGTCGCCAATATGTAATTTCTCATCAATCCTTGCTGCACTGCCAGAAAAAACGAGATAATCAGGTCGAAATCGTTCAATCAAGAGAGCGGTTGAAATGGCCGCGTTGGCAATACCAACACCACTGATCGTTAAAACAACAGGGGTATTTTTTATGTCGCCGACAAAATATTTTACATGATTTTGATAGATCGTTTGCAAATGATCTATGTGCTGTATGATCGGTTTTGCTTCCGCTGGTATGGCGCAAACGATTCCAAAGCGATAGCCATTCGAGGCCGAGGCTTCTATGGAGGCGGCCATCAAAAAGCAACCCATCAGCAACGATAAAAATGAAATAAAAACAGATCTCATAGAATATTCTCTAATTAATTATTTGGTTATCACATCCAGACGACTGAAAACATCAATCATTCCGCCATATTCAAGCAGTTAAAATCTTCTGCATAGCATAATACTAACATGAGTTAGAAAATTATCGATCTGAATTTATTCGGCTTTTACCCAAACAGTAGTGATCCACTATAAAGCGAATATGGAGACAGCGAGCTCCTTATTTGCAAAAACACATCCCTAGTTTTCGAAACACACTTACTACAAAAAAGGGAGCTTATTGTCCCACTGATGTCCGAGCAAAAGGGAAAGGTATACGCTTCAATAACGTTTAATATTCTCAAAGTTAGTTAGCTCTTTTAAAAATGACAGAAATAAAAAAATAAATAATTTGATTACCCCAATGCCTCCTTAATTTTATTCACAATGAGCGTAAAGTTGTTAGCGGCTACAGTTCCTTTATGCTGACTCATAAAGGAACCACTGCAATCCATGCTATGTAATAATGCGGGCTCAAAAGGCAATTCACCTAATAATTCGATACCATATTCTATTTTTAAGTGCTGCTCATCCTTTGATTTAAATAGATCGATTTGTTTTCCACAATGCGGGCACTGCAAAATAGCCATGTTCTCAACCAAACCGATTATTTTAGTATTGAACAACTCTGCAAATCTAATAGCTTTTTTACAATCTAATACAGCCAAATCTTGAGGGGTTGTTACAATCACAATACCATCCAATCCCGGCAACATCTGGGCAATAGTTAATGGCTCATCACCAGTCCCAGGCGGGGCATCTATGATTAAATAATCTAATTCTCCCCATTCAACATCTTTCAGAAACTGCATAATAACAACTATTTTCATAGGGCCTCGCCAAATAACGGGCTGATCATCTTTTTCTAAAATTCCCGTCACAGAAATAAGCTTTAAATTCTCCTTCGGTTGAAAAGGAATTACTCTCCCTTCGCTGTTGGTCGTGAACTTTCCTTTCACATTAAATATTTTTGCTTGAGATGGACCGTGAAGATCGATATCTAATAAGCCCACTTTATACCCCTGGTTGGATAATTCATCTGCGAGATTCGCAGAAATCGTGCTTTTCCCCACCCCGCCCTTATTACTCATCACCATCGGTAGAGCATCTCAGTTTCTAAACATTAAACACAGTACGTAATTCGTTGGACGGTTACTTATCCGCTCTGTTTTTCTGCAAATAGAGGCTGAGATGAACAAGGGGTTATTGGATACTTATACGGATTATTTGATTGCTCAAAATCACTATGCAATGGCAACGGAATTGTCATCGATGTTGGATGGTGAAATCAGTCACGATAAGGTCACTCGTTTTTTAAGCGGCGATGATTATGCTTCAAAATAAATCGATTAAGCAAAATTCTAGCCTAGAAAAACCCCCTACCAGAACCGTTCGAACACAAAGTAATCATATTTTTGCATCGATTGTTGCCTACGTGAAACTTGAGAAATTAAAATTAAAATCAATTTATATCACTTCGTTCTGAAATATAAATTGATCCTCAAAGCTAATCAAATCGCATTTAGAGAATTGCAAAGACTTCAAGAAAAAACTGCCACTTAATTCGTCTGTGCATAACATGAGCTGGTCAGGGAATGTAATTTACCGCTATGGACTTTGCGGCTTTATCACTGAATAAAGGGGATCACTGTATAAAGATCGTGGCGACTCAAGATTCATCTGAGCATTAAGAAAGAAAGTAACTATTCACCAGCAATTCCCGCGCTAAACGCGGGAATTGCTGAATAAAGGTTATTATTCTTTTTTGGGTTGCACAAAAATCGCATAGAAAGCATAAATAACGAGGATGGCTAAGCACAGCATTTTATGGTGAAACACATCAAACGGAATAGCCGACAAAATAATCGATACAATGATTGTCGGAGTTAAAGCAACAAAGGATACTGCGAGAGAACCACCATAAGATAATGCCCGTCGAAAAACTTTTCCTCCCAGCCAAACAACGACGCTGACAAATAAGGCAAGAACAGTTAACCAAAGCATAGATAAAAATAAACCAAACAAGTAAAACACAATAAAAATCATCGAAATAATTTTAAATTCCATATGCGACACTATTTGCCCAATATCAGAGGCATTAATCATTAACTTAGCATCTTTAGGGTATTGGTAAACTTGAATTTGATCGCCATATTTGACCTGATAACTATCACGTTGAATCAACAGCAACGCATTGGCGTGAGGAAAATCCTTGACTTGATTAGTTGCGTCAATAATCGCAAAGGTTTCATTGCTAGGCAGCATAATACGGACAGGTGATCTCGATTGGCTTTTCAAAACACCTTGATCAATCGTCATAGGGGGAATTTGAGGTGCTATGTAAGCAACATGCTGACTGAGCGTGTTAGCAGCAAAATAAGTACCCGCTGAAGCAATAATGACCCACAAACAAGCCAATAAAGTTAACAAATATAAAAGCCCTTTCCAGCGCCATGCTGTTGCAGCATATCGATACAATGAACCAGAAAAAAATGAAAAGATTATCGCCTTAAAAAAATTACATGTCTTCATAACACACTACTCCTCTTCGCAAAATCCATTAATCCGACTAAGCATTTATAGCATCCCAGTACAACATGAATCATAAACATAATTTCGCATGAGGTCAAAAAAAATCGTCATTACTCGCAGATTATCCATTAAATTAATATTTACCTCGTTAAGCAGTATTCCTCTTTAGCACACGATAAAAAATAACCGCCGCTCTAGCACATCTTATTTTTATTTACGATTTCCAGCCTTTATCTTGCGCTTCTCTATCCAAGGGATTCTAAAAACCCCATTCTCTTACCCGAATTCAGGTTAAAGAGAAAAAATTTCAATGACAATTTTCAGTAGAAGCACCTATTATGATAATATCGTACGGGTTTTTTGGCTAAATGATACACGTGCGAGGAAGAAATATGTGTCGACTCATTAAAACAAGCGGATTATTGATGCTCCTATTTTGCTTGCCCGTTATTGCTAATGAGGTCGATCTTGCCCATAAACTTTATGCGAATAATTTAAAATTACAAGTCATTAACACGACGCGTGAACGAGGGCACTTTGATGTTTGTTCTGGTCCTATTCAAGAAGGCAGGAGAACCATTTGCTCCTCAATCCAATTACTGAGAAAAGGAAATAACCGAATTTTCATTCCCGAATACTCTCTGATTTATCCCGTTTTTACCGACAGTAACGAACAAACCTATACCTGCGGTACACAAGAAAACCCCACACAACCACTTTCTTTCTCGCCCGACGTAATGCGCAAAAATACGTTAATCTTAGATTCTTTTATTCTTGATAAAGCGGGAAATCGAATCGCTGTGCTCTGTATTTTGCAGGGCGGCAATGGGAAATAAGCAGATACGCCTCAACTAACCGCTGAGGCATATTCAACGCGAGCATCTATTTGAACCTTTCGACTCGTTTCCATCGTAGATTGCTGTGGAGACACATTATCTCCCGCTTTCATCAGCGCGATAGTATTCACATTATTTGTCGGCGGTAGCAGGGTAGAATCCGTCAAATCAATTTTATGCAATTGAAAATGCTGATTAGGATATGATTTTTGAAGATCCACTAACTCATTTTTCACTTGTTGATAAATCATCGTTCTCAATGCCCCTCTCACTTTTTGCATTTCGTCAACACTCGGTGAAAAATCAATTGCAACAACTGTAAAAGTAGCGCCGGGCTTGCTGATTGATTTTATTTTATCTTGAACGGTAGGCAGCTCGGTAATCGGTAGTCTTGCTTCAGCTTGTATCATCGTCCTTTGCAAACCAGAACTATCTTTTAATTGCTCAACGTCGGTAATATACCATTGCCCAGCTTTGGATAGCGTTTGCAGCTTTTGAATGATGGTTTGTTGAATATTTTCAGTGCCCTGAATAGTCAGCGCTCCATCAAATTGGATAATCACTTTAGCTGTTTGTGTTGTAGCCCATTGCTCAACGTGTAATTGAAATCCAACGATATTTAAAGCAGGACACTGGGGCTCATCGGCGAAAATAGAAGTAATAGATAAAAAACAGACGACATATAAAATACCCAATATGAATTTTTTCATCTAACACCTCCTATTTTTAATTATTCTATTGTAACAAAAATACATTTTTTTGTTAGCAAAAAAATATTTAAGGAAATCTAAATAGTTGTAGAATATACTTAAGATGCTATAAATTAAAATAATTCTGAATTAAAGTTGAGGAGAGGCATTATGTCAAATGAAAAAAGCGCACGGGGTACTCTTACGGCTCAAGATATAGCACTTGCTCTTAATTCGCCTGCCCCAACTATCATAAAAACTCAAATGGCCATGTTAATCAAAGTAGCTATCATCGAGTTGTTTGAAGCGCTTTCCGCTCAAAGCCAAGCAGTGTTTAAAATGTTATTAAAGGCCAATCAAGAAATGGATGAGGCAACAACAGCAATGCGGCGTAAGCAATCTATTCTTCAGCCTATTGTTCCCCCAGCTACCATGCTTCCCCAGCTGTCATCTGGAATAAATATTGATGCCTTATTCGAAAAGCTCGGGAATTCATTTGGTATATTTTCAACTCAGATCGCGAGATTTATTGAAGAGCACAAAGAACAAGTGTCAGCTGCCTTTTCAGAAGTGACTCAATGTTTATCTAACACCCCTGCATTAACCGCGTTTCATAATCAAGACGTACTACAACAAGTCACAACAGCCCTGCTTCCTAATCAACTTGCGCAACAACTTTTATCATTCGAACATGAGCCCCAACAACAGTCTAGAACTTTTGAGGATTACTTATTCGCCTCTGCTTTTGTTCGACAACGCCCTGCTTTTTCATTCGATGATTTTTTTGCTGCCGTGGATCTTTTAAGGAATCTCGCATCTTTTAAAGGATTGATCAGCGAGATGCGTCGTGATAAAGGAATCGCTGCCAGTATACCGGCAATGAGAGCCTCTATAAATGACTTAAAATCCAGCTATCCAAAAGATACCAAATTTGAAGGCTTTTTTCGATCTTTTGGAATAGATCGTACGGTGGAACAATGGAGTCGTAGCGCTCCACAACTAACAATGAGCCTCCGTCCTCGAGGTTTTTAATAAAAACAATCGTTGAAAATTTTTCGTGGTTTGCTTGGCTATTTCTGCGAGTGTCACGCCACGAATTTCTGCTAAACATGCCGCGATATATTTCAAATAAGCCGGTTCATTTGATTTCCCCCGTTGAGGCACGGGCGCTAAATAAGGTGAATCGGTTTCTATTAATAATCGATCGAATGGGGCCTGTTTTGCAACCGCTCGAATAGCTTCGGCATTTTTAAAAGTCAAAATCCCCGAGAAAGATAAATAAAAACCCATGGCTAACGCCGCTTCAGCAACTGCCCAGTTTTCCGTAAAGCAATGTAAAACACCGCCCACTTCTTCCGCTTTTTCTTCTTTTAAAATTCGTAAAACATCCTGACTCGCTTCACGTGTATGAATAATCAACGGTTTTTTAACAAGCCGTGCCGCTTGAATATGTCGGCGAAACCGTTCACGTTGTGTTTCGTGGTTCACAAATTGATAATGATAATCAAGTCCCGTTTCACCAACCGCCACCATACGAGGATGATCAAATAATCTCGTCAAATCATCGACAGAAGGTTCTTGGTCCACAACTTCAGAAGGATGCACGCCAATTGCACCATAAATAAATTCATCTTGAGAAAGAAGGCTGATTAACCCTGGAAAAGCATCTAATCGCGTCGCTACATTTAACAAATAACGCACCTGATTTTCCCGCGCAACGGCAACTGCACGCGTTAATGAACCTTCGTAGAAAGTTAAATCGAGCCCTTCTAAGTGACAATGACTGTCAGCTAATATCAATGAGTCCATGTTAATAATAACCGTTCAATGAGTAATTGTTGATTAAGATTGACTGTCGAAAATAATGACTGTCTCGCCTGTAATAAGGCATCGTAAAAATAATACAACGATTCCGTTCCGATACACTGCGATAATAAATGCAGATATGTTGAAAAATCCTCATTAACCACATGAACTGAATCAACTGTCTTGATGCGAATCATATCAGCCGTCCAGCTCATCCAATGGTTCAGTAGTCGCTCTAAATCAAATGCTTTCCATCCTTCGGCTAAGTCGACAACGGATAATTGCCCCTGTGCAAATTGTTGCCAAGATAAAAATAACGCCTCTCGAAACGCTAATTCCTCTTGCGCAATGAGATCGATCACTTTTAATGGCGCGCCCTGCGCTAACGTTAATAATAAAATCAATTGTGATTCCGAAACACCTTCCGTGTTTTGCTTTAGCCAATCTAATGCCATCGATTGAGAGGGGATCGAAAAATAGACGATCTGACAACGGCTTCGAATGGTGGCTGGCACCGAGCTTAAGTAAGGTGTAATCAACACAAAGAGCGTACGCTCAAACGGCTCTTCCAATGTTTTTAATAAGGCATTGGCAGCCGACAAATTCATTGCTTGCGCAGGATCGATAATAATCGTTTTATAAGCGCCCAATTGTGCCGTTTGATTCGTTGCAGCGATTAACTCGCGGATTTGATCAATCTTAATTGCCTTGCCTTTTTCTTCGGGCACGATGAGTCGACAATCCGGATGTGTGCCCGCTTTGATCAATTGGCAAGATCGGCATTGACCACAAGCAAATCCTTCTTTGGTCCGATCAAAACATAATAGCGATTGCGCGAGAAAATCAGCAAAAGTGCGCTTTCCTAACCCTTCTGCCCCAACAAATAAAAACGCATGCGGGAGTCTATTTTGATCAATTTGAGATTGCACTTGTTTCCACGATTCAATGAGCCAAGGATAAATAGGTTGTGATTCATTCATTGCGACTGACTTCTTGATCCAATAGTAATTCAACGGCTTGCTTAACTTCATTTTCTGACTGATTCGCATCGATGATACGATAGCGATTCGAATAATGTATCGCACGCTCTAAATAATGTTGTCGCACTTTCTTGAAAAATGCCAACCGTTCAATCTCAAAACGGTCGAGCTGCTTTCGCGCGGCGATACGCGCTGCGCCTATTTCCGGAGATACATCAAGCAGTAAAGTTAAATCCGGCTGCAAATCACCTTGCACCCATTTTTCTAAAATAGCGACGCGCTCTTCTGGAATGCCGCGACCGCCACATTGATAAGCAAAACTCGCATCCGTAAATCGATCGCATAACACCATTTTCCCCATTACTAGCGCTGGTTGAATCACGCGAGCAATATGTTGCGCTCGTCCCGCGAAAAACAATAATAATTCAGTATCATCCGCCATTTTTTCTTGATAATGATTTAATAAAATATGTCGGATCGCTTCAGCAATTTCCGTCCCACCCGGTTCGCGTGTCACAACATAAGCCCGTTTTTTTTTGTCGAAATATTCGCGGATATGCTGAACAACTGTTGATTTTCCCGCGCCCTCAATCCCTTCTAATGTAATAAATAACCCTTTCGACATGTATGCACTCGTTTATAGATGAAGGCAAATCATAACGTGGAATGTCAGTATGGACAATAAAAGTTTCATTAGACTTTACCCTATTATCAATGCCAAAATATGGGCTTTCCTACGAGTATACTGAATAGTTACAATCTGACTGGAGCGATTATTGATGAATTTATCAACCCTTACCGCTATTTCCCCTATCGATGGGCGCTACGGCGAAAAATTGATCGACTTGCGTGATCTTTTCAGCGAATTTGCCCTGATGCGTTATCGATTACAAGTTGAAATCCGCTGGTTAAAAACCTTGGCGGATTATCCCGAAATTCAAGAAATATCGAAATTAAGCTTTCACGCCGAACAATTCCTGGAAAAGTTGATCGATCAATTTTCTCTTCAGGATGCGCAGCGCATTAAACAAATCGAAGCGACGACACAACACGATCTTAAAGCGATTGAATATTTCTTAAAGGAAAAATGCGCCCATCAAGAAGAATTGATGCGCGTACTTGAATTTATCCATTTTGGTTGCACATCGGAAGATATCAATAATGTGAGCTACGCGCTCATGATTAAAACCGCGAGACAACAATACCTGTTACCTTTGGTTGATGCGCTCATTGATCGCTTAACGCGGATGTCTCGCGAATATACAGACGTCACTATGCTCGCCAGAACACATGGGCAACCGGCCTCTCCGACGACTTTAGGCAAAGAAATCATGAATTTTGTCGAGCGCTTGAAATACTGTGAAAAACGCATTATCGATATTTCCATTTTCGGAAAGTTCAATGGCGCAACCGGGAATTATCATGCACTGTCGACCGCTTATCCCACGCTTAATTGGCCCCTGATCGCGAAGCATTTTATTGGCGCTTTTGATCTCGAATTTAATGCTTATACAACACAAATTGAGCCCCATGATTGGATGGCTGATTTATCGAATGCCATCGCTCACTTAAACACAGTGCTCATTAATTTTTGTCAGGATATTTGGCTTTATATCGCACAAAATTATTTAGTACGAAAAACATTTTATCAAGAAATCGGCTCATCGGTCATGCCACATAAAATCAATCCTATTGAATTTGAAAATGCGGAAGGCAATTTAGGAATGGCCAACGCCCTCTTCGAATTTTTCGCGAAAAAATTGCCGATTTCCAGATTACAACGCGATTTAAGTGATTCAACCGTATTACGCAACCTCGGCGTTGCTTTTGCCCACTCGATACTCGCGTATCAATCGATCGAAAGCGGTTTGTCGCGTCTTTCGCCCAACAAAGAAAAATTGGACGACGATCTGAATCTTCATTGGGAAGTGTTGGCTGAAGCCATTCAAACCGTCATGCGACGATATAACCTGCCGGAATCTTATGAACGACTCAAAACGTTTTCTCGAGGAAAAATTATCACGCGCGAATTATTACATCAATTCATCGACACATTGGAATTACCGGGAGCGGAAAAAATAAAGTTAAAAACATTAACACCACAAAATTATGTTGGATTTGCTAACATCTTAACTAAAAATACGACATGAGCCCAAGTACGTTCCGATTAAAATCTTAGCAACTGATAATGCTCTACCAATACCTTTTCGTTTTCTTCTTTTGTAAAAACCACCTGACATAGAAGCGCATTGATAGCTTTCGAAGAAATGTCTTTTCTGAAAATCTCCTCAACACCAACCTTGTTAAATGCCTGGCCGACTTCGGGATAATCAGCGTTTTGAGCATTGGATGACCATCCTACAACGGCCGATTTTTTCCTGAAAGACTTATTTAAGTGAGCCACGATAGTGGGACCTGTAACAGGAATTGAATTTATATCAAACATATCATGATCCATAAAAACAAGATCGGGATTAACCCTTTCTATCTTCCCAGCAATTCCCCTCATAACTTCCTCTCTTTCTAGACGCGTATCGCTAAAATCTTCGACGGAAACCTTTACTAAAAAAATATTTTCTGGCTTTATGCCGCACTGTCCTAAACGCCTCATTAATATCTTGATATCACTGGGCTGATTTTCACTAAGACTAATTTGATCATCAACAATGACGACTTTTAAATTTTCAGCATTTTTTGGCATCAACATTTCTTGCTGCGAAGATAAAGAAACTGATCGCTTAGCAGGTGGAAATAAGCATTGTCCACAAGATGGAGCAGGTAATAACCCCTCACATGCCTTCAAATGAGATCCAGCAGGTGGCAATCTTTTCCACGCGGGACCCTTAGTTGTCGGAGAATGGTGCAGCGCTGCTATCGGTGAATTAACGGGCGATGGTGTTGATGGTGAACCAGCTTGTGGTGGCGCTGAAAAAGACTCTGGTGGTGTTTCAGCTTGTGGTGGCGTTGAAAAAGGCTCAGGTGATGGTACCGGTGAATCTATTTGTAATGACACTGAAAGAGATCCGGGTTCTGGTGTTGATGGTGACGGTGAGAATAGTGATGAATTTGGAGATAGCAATCCATTACGTCCCGACAAATCATCTGATGGCAGAGGCGAAAAAGATCCAGACGCAGGTAATACCAAAAATGGTGAAGGTGCTGCTGGCTTCGGTAATTGCGGGCGCGGTTCTCTGCCTGACATATAAACCTCGTATTATTATTATTATTTAAAGCGTTGTGCTAGTTATAGCACCCATTTTGAAAATGAGTAGTATTTTTTGTGTTTGTTTAAAAAAAATTCGCAAGATATTGAAAAGTGATGTGATTTATTGTTTAAATAAATAAAAAAGACGTTCCTTTTCGTCGAATTTTTCGATTGCATACCGTAGCATCGTCCGTGGCATTAACACATGATGCTGATCCAAAAATTGTTTTTCTATCAAAATATCCCTTTTACCGATTTCCCGCAGCATCCACCCAACGGCTTTATGAATCAAATCATGCTGATCATTTAACAATAACTCGGCAATTTTCAATGCGTTATCGAATTCATGCTCACGAATAAAATGAAATGTTGAAATCATGGCAATTCGTTTTGTCCATAAATGTCGAGACTTTGCCCAACGCAATAAAATAGACGCATCACGATCAAATAAATAATGCCCAATAATATGCGGCGCAGAAACATCTACTAAATCCCAGTTATTAATATATGCTTTATGGTCAACATAAAATTGGTAACAAGTTGTTTGGCTATCCGCATTTTTCTGATATTTCTGCATTAAAATCAGCAAACTTAGCATACGCTCTTCATGAATGGGCGATTGAAGCAACCGGGTCAGATCAGGAAAATCTAATAAAATGTAAACTTTTGCCAATTTTCGAAGTTCCGGCACGATAATACCTAAAAAGACATCTCCTTCACCGTATTCTCCGGGTCCTGTTTTAAAAAAACGCTGCAATATTTTTGCTTTTTCAAAATTTTGTTTTTGTCGAAGTTGTTTCTTTAATTCATTGAACGATGATGATTTCATAAAATTTATTCCGTTAAACATACGCGATTTATTTTTTCGGCAATAAATCCGTCACTGTTCCTTCAAACACTTCAGCAGCCATCATCACCGTTTCTGACAACGTGGGATGCGGATGAATCGTTTCTGCGATCTCTTTTGCCGTACACCCTCGCTCGATGGCCAAGGCTAATTCGCCAATCATTTCCCCGGCATTCATACCCACAATTCCCGCGCCTAAAATTTTACCTGCTGGATCACAAAATAATTTCGTTAATCCTTCCGACCGATCCATCGAAAGCGCTCGCCCACAAGCTAACCAAGGAAACACGGCTTTTTTATAAAGAATTCCTTTAGCGTTTGCTTCCGTCTCAGTCAACCCTACCCACGCGATTTCAGGATCCGTATAAGCAACCGATGGAATGCATTTTGCATGA
>MGXI01000012.1 GCA_001801315.1 Gammaproteobacteria bacterium GWF2_41_13
GATATATTGTTGCTCGATAAAACAGGCACCATCACCTTCGGCAATCGACAAGCCACTGAATTTTTACCCGCGGATGGGGTTCCAGAAACCACTTTGGCCGATGTTGCGCAATTGGCTTCTTTATCCGATGAAACGCCAGAAGGACGCAGTATCGTCATTCTGGCCAAAGAAAAATATGGTTTGCGTGGTCGCAACATTCAGGAACTCGATGCGGTATTCGTCCCCTTCACCGCTCAAACGCGCATGAGTGGCGTTAATTTAGCCGGCGGGCGACAAATCCGAAAAGGCGCCGCAGATGCCGTTGATGATCACTTAAAACGCCTAGGCTCTTCTCTCCCCGACTCGATCAAAATACATATTGAAAAGATTGCCAAACAAGGGGGTACCCCTCTCGTTGTTGCAGACAATAATCAAGCGCTCGGTGTCATTCATTTAAAAGATATTGTTAAAGGAGGCATCCGAGAACGTTTTGCCGAACTGCGACAAATGGGTATTCGAACAATTATGGTCACCGGCGATAATACATTAACCGCCGCAGCGATTGCCGCAGAAGCAGGCGTAGACGATTTTCTCGCTCAAGCAAAACCTGAAGAAAAATTGAAACTGATTCGACAATTTCAGCGAGAAGGTCACTTGGTTGCCATGACTGGCGACGGCACAAATGACGCACCGGCTCTAGCACAAGCGGATGTGGCGCTCGCCATGAATTCCGGCACACAAGAAGCCAAAGAAGCAGGCAATATGGTAGATTTGGACTCCAATCCAACCAAACTCATTGAGATTGTCGAGATAGGTAAACAATTACTCATCACGCGAGGCGCTTTAACCACTTTTAGTATTTCCAATGATATTGCCAAATATTTTGCGATTATCCCTGCGGCATTCGTTAGCACTTACCCCATGCTCAGCGTTTTCAATATGATGCATCTCAGCACGCCACAAAATGCCATTTTAGCTGCCGTTATTTACAACGCACTAACGATTTTATTTTTAATTCCGCTCGCCCTACGTGGCATCGCTTATCGACATGTCCCTGCCGCTAAATTATTGCTGGGCAATGTATTAATTTACGGAGTCGGCGGGCTGATCGCGCCATTTATCGGTATCAAATTAATCGATTTGGTATTGCAATTTATATAATAAATGAGATTAAATCATGTTAATAACTACTCAGCACGCTCGAAGGAACGCTCTTGTATCCTTACGATCTCAGCGGGAGAATGACTCATGTTAGTTTTATGGTCTGAGATCAAAAATCAACTAAAACCTGCGTTTTTAGTGTTTATTACACTTTTTATCGTGACAGGCATTTTGTATCCACTCTGCATAACCGGCATTGCCCAACTGGTTTTTCATCAAAAAGCTAATGGCAGTTTAATTTGGCGCAATAATAAAGCAGTGGGTTCAACCTTAATCGGACAATACTTTGATCGTCCAGATTATTTTTGGAGTCGCCCTTCTGCAACGGATAAATTCCCCTATAACGCCTTGGCATCCAGAGGATCCAATATCGGGCCAACTAATCCCAATTTAATCGAACAAATTGAAATCCGGATTGATCAATTGAAAAAAAGCGGTTATCTCAATGGGCAAATTCCTGTTGATATGGTCACGGCATCCGGCAGCGGTTTAGATCCCGATATCAGTTTGGCCGCTGCCCATTATCAAGTTCACCGTATCGCCGCCGCACGACATATCTCCGAAGAAAAATTACAAAACCTCATCGCAACGCAGACAGAAAAAAGACAGTGGCACTTTTTAGGAGAACCTCGCATTAATGTATTAAAATTGAATCTGGCGCTCGACACGCTTACTGCGTCACAATAGATAACAGGTAACTCACATTATGGTAGCTGAAGAAAAACGACCCGACCCCGAAACGCTTTTAGCACGCATTAAAGAAGAAGAAAAATCTCAAGATAAAGGTAAATTAAAAATATTCTTTGGCGCAGCGCCCGGCGTAGGAAAAACCTATGCCATGCTACAAGAAGCACTCGAAAAATTAGCCGAAGGCTATGATGTGGTCGCTGGCGTCGTTGAATCGCACGGTCGATCAGAAATTGCTGCAATGCTCTCCAAACTAGAACAGATCCCTCGCCAACAAGTGATGTATCATGAACGCGCACTCGATGAATTCGATCTGGATAAAGCACTGGCCCGAAAACCGGGGTTGATTTTAGTCGATGAATTAGCGCACACAAACCTCCCAAGTTCTCGCCATTCAAAACGTTGGCAAGACGTTAAAGAATTATTGCAATGCGGCATGGATGTTTATACCACACTCAATGTCCAACACATTGAAAGCCTCAATGATATTGTTGCACAAATCACCGGCGTCACTGTTCGGGAAACCGTGCCCGATGCCATTTTGGAAGAAGCCTACTCGGTGGAGCTGATTGATTTACCACCGGATGATTTATTAACCCGTTTAGAGCGTGGTAAAGTCTATGCCCCAGAACATGCCAAAATAGCAACCCAACGATTTTTTAACAAAGGCAATTTAATTGCGTTGCGCGAATTAGCTTTGCGCGCGACTGCTGCACGCGTCAATGAACAAACGCTCACCTATCGTGAATCACAATCTATTCAGAAATCTTGGCCCACGACAGAAAAATTACTCGTCTGTATCACCCCAGAAGCTTCTGCCAGCAAATTAGTACGCGCCACAAAACGTATGGCAACTCGCTTGCAAGCGGACTGGTTTGTTGTCTTCATAGAAACAGATCACCGACATCAATTAACCAAAATAGAACGTCATCATTTACTCAATCAGTTTCGTCTTGCCGAAAGTTTAGGTGCAAAAACATTCACTTTAAACGGTCGAGATTACGTAGAAGAGTTACTGCAATTTGCACGAGATCATAATGTCACTAAAATTGTCATGGATAAATATTTTCGACAAAAACATAGACATATCGTTTTTCAAAATACCGCCGATAAGCTCATTCGGAATAGCGGAGATATTGATATTTACCTCATCCAAGGAGGGTATGATAAAAACTTACGCCTTCTTCCAACCCTTCATCTCAGACCCACCAGCACTTGGCAATCTTACACACGAAGCCTTTTAATCGTTGCCTTTTGTACGTTACTGAGTTTTATTCTTTCTCATTTTCATTTTCAGCTCAGTGACCTCATCATGATTTATCTATTGGGCCTTGTGATTGTTGCTATGCAAGGACGATATGGGCCCACCATTTTAGCGGCTTTATGTAGTGTATTTACCTTTGACTTCTTTTTTGTCGCGCCCAAACTCATGTTCGTTATTGAGGATACGCAATATCTCATTACGTTTGTTGTCATGCTGACTGTATCACTCATCATCAGTCAATTAGCGATCATTCGACGACGGCAAAATGAAATCATGCGATTGCGAGAGCGCCGCGCGGCCGCACTCTACGCGCTAAGCCGTCAACTCGCCAGCGCTCGGGGTCTCGATAAAATTTTAAGCATCAGTGTTCGCCATGCCGCAGAATTTTTCGCCAGCCATGTTATTGCCTTATTGCCTGACGAACAGGGACACCTCGTTGATAAAGCGCACCATGGCAACGATTTCGCACTCGATGAAAAAGAATTCAGCGTCGCACAGTGGGCTTACAATTTTGGACAAATCGCCGGCTTTGGCACCCAAACGTTGCCTTTTACGCATGCGGTTTATTTACCTTTGCTAGGAGAATCAAAAATTGTCGGTGTTTTACGTGTTTTACCCGTTGATGCCAATTCGATCATGATTCAAGAACAAATGCACTTGTTGGAATCTTTTGCGAGCCAAATTGCCCTGGCGATTGAGGCGGAAATTGATCTTGCAACGTAACTCCCCAGCTGAGATCGTGATGATACAAGAACATTCAGATTTTGGATGATGTTTGTGTAAGAGCGGCCTTTATGGCTACCTGGGCGCCCACAAGGGGCGCCCCTACACAAAGACCATGACAGATCTCTCCAGCTCGGCATCCTGCCTCGCGTTCAATGCTACCCATTCGTCACGTTGAACCCATTATAATGCACACGATGGGTTTGATATCGATTTGCTTCGATTTGTTTAACCTGTGTATGTCCAATGGCCACAATCGCAAAAGGGATAATCGAATTTGGCAGTGAAAATGTTTTTCGAGCGCCCTCTACGCGTGCTTCATCCGGATAAACGCCTAACCAAACACCGCCTAATCCTTCTGCACGAATAGCGATTAACATGTTCTCAGTCGCGGCAGCTAAATCTTGAGGCCAATATGGCTCGTGCCGCATCACCGAAAGATCTGCACAAGGAATAATCGCCAATGGCGCTTGTTCCAACATCTTCGAATAAGGGTGAAAAGTCATGATGGCTTCCAATAGTTTTTTTTGATTAATCACCATAAAATGCCATGGTTGCTGATTACCCGCCGAAGGCGCGTTCATCGCCGCCTGCAAAATTCTATCGATCGCTTCCTGACTAATCGGTTTGGATTCAAATTGACGCGCACTACGACGTGTTAATAACGCTTCCATGGTTTCCATATCATTCCCCCTAAGTTTGTAACTATTTAGCGCGATCTTGATGATACAAGAACGCTCCTATGAGCTCAATCTTCACTTCACACCAGACAATAAATTCGCTTCAATGAACGCATCCAATTCGCCATCCAAAATTGGTTTCGGATTACGTGTTTCGAGTCCCGTGCGTAAATCTTTCACTCGCGATTCGTCTAAAATATATGAGCGAATTTGATACCCCCAACCGATGTCGGATTTACTTTCTTCGAGCACTTGCTGTTCGGCTTGTTTTATTTTCAACTCACGTTCGTATAATTTCGCCTTTAATTGCTTCATCGCTTCCGCACGATTTTTATGCTGCGAACGTTCGTTCTGACATTGCACAACGATGTTTGTAGGCAGGTGTGTAATACGCACCGCTGAATCTGTTCGATTAACATGTTGTCCGCCAGCACCGCTCGCGCGGTACGTATCGACACGCAAATCCGCCGGATTAATATCGACTTGAATCGAGTCATCCACTTCAGGATAAATAAACACCGAAGCAAACGATGTATGCCGTTTATTATTTGCATTGAAAGGCGATTTTCGCACTAGGCGATGAATACCTGTTTCCGTGCGTAACCAACCATACGCATAAGCGCCCGAAAATTTAATCGTCGCGCTTTTAATACCGGCAACTTCACCATCCGACACTTCCAGCAATTCCGTCTGAAATTCATGCCGTTCACCAAATCGCAAATACATGCGCAATAACATATTCGCCCAATCTTGCGCTTCTGTTCCACCTGACCCGGACTGAATATCCAAATACGCATTATTTTGATCGAGCGGCTGATCAAATTTTCGACGAAACTCTAAGGTAGCAATTTGTTTTTCAGCCTGATTTAAATCCTCCGCGATACTTTGCATGGTCGCCATATCGTCTTCGGCAAGCGCCAACGTTAATAAATCTTCAGCCTCTTGGAGTTGATGGCTTAGTTGTTGAATCGTGAGAACAACGGCTTCTAATGTGGCGCGATCCTTGCCTAATTGCTGCGCACGTTCAGGGTTATCCCAGACATTTTGTTGCTCTAATTCACGATTGACCTCGTCTAAGCGTTCGACTTGCATGTCGAAGTCAAAGATACCTCCGCAATTCAGCCAATCGATTATTTAAATCAACCAAACGATCTTTAATAATATTAATTTCGAACATGGGATATTTTCCTTGCTGACTATGGAAAATGCATCATATAACAAACCATCTTGTGAGATAAGACAAAAATGCCATTCAATGGGCCAAAAACATGCCTATTTCATCTCTTTTTTTATCGGTAATTACTATTTTAGAGCTTGAAACGGGCATATTATTACTGGAACGACGTTTAAATCACCTTCCATGTCGTACCAGTCTGTGTATCATTTAACTCAATTAACTGACACGCCAAAATTTTTCTTATCCGATCTGCCTCGGCCCAATTTTTATTTTTTTTCGCCTCCATACGCGCGGCAATCAATCGCTCAATTTCTTCAACGGGAATTTCTGTTGCTAAGCGCGTCCCTTTCAAAAATACTTCGGGATCCTCTTGCAAAATACCCAGCACGCCGCCTAATCGTTTTAACAATCCGACCAACGGTTGAGCCTCAGCGGTATTTCCCATTTTAGATTTATTGATCGCTTTCGCGATATCGAATAATACAGCAAGCGCCTCAGGCGTATTAAAATCATCGTTCATCGCTTCAATGAAACGTTTTTCATACGTCGACATTTCTGCGTCTATCACTTCCGCCGGCATCACA
>MGXI01000013.1 GCA_001801315.1 Gammaproteobacteria bacterium GWF2_41_13
CATTGTGGCTTTTGTAGCGTTATATTTCAAGGGGGTGGCGTTACATCGTATGCACGAGATAGTGACGAGATTTGATGCGAAACTGTCTGATTCTTTTGCCTTTGTGCGACACAAATATTGGAGAATATGGGGTAATCAATTTTTGGTCGGGACTATGGTGCTTGCGATTCTGTTTCCACTTATTGTGCCGGGAGTGTTTTTGGGTATTTTGCTGGTTTTATGTATTCCGCTAATTCTTTTTGATGATAAAAGTGTTACTGAGGCAATCAAAGATAGTTGTGGGTTAGTTTGGGGAAATTGGTGGCATACTCTTGCGGCTATAGTTTTACCCATGATGGCAGGTATTGGTATCAATGTTTATTTACCGCATTTGTTTCAAAAAGGATTGCCAGGTGTTGTCTCCGGGGCTGTTTTAATGGTTGTTAATAGCTTTTTCGTTATGCCAGTGCTTTGGGCGATAATTTTGGTGTTGTTTGAAGATCTGCGCAGCAAGGATGAATCATCTGATCGATGTAAAGGTACAGCAAATATTTAATTTTAATGCTATTGGTCAAGAGCATATTTTTTTATTTGTGATGCTCTATGTTTTGGGGTTTTGATTTGTATTCCCTTAAGCATTTGTATATCTATTTTAAGTAAAAATGAATCTAATTTAAGGTTGGTGTAAGTCATTTCTAGTATTTTTATTTCTCTTGTTTTGAAACTGTAAAAAGATTAGAGGTAATTAAAATGTTTGCACCAGCAAAAAGACAATATCCATTAGGCAAAAACCCATATCAGTTTTTGCCGCCACCAGCAACTCCAGTTGCTCCTCATCATGCGCCTCCAGAAGTACTTGAAAGAGTGCAATATGAAGCGATAAATAATCAAGCAGAGTTACATGCTGCAGCAAAATTAAGACCAGAGCAACCAGTGGATCGCACCAATCCTGATTGGTGGATGCACATTTCTTAAAAATATTGTTATGTGCTTTGCATTTTAGTTTTACAATAAAGAGATAACCTAAAGCTGAGTTGTTTAAAATAAAATAAATTTTAATCTTTATGTAATGATATTGGTGTATTTTGTTATTACTTTATTGAAAAATAATAATTAAAGATAATTTTGAGTATAAATACTATGCCAAAAGAAAGTGACATGATTGAACATTTTTCACCACCAGCCGTACCATTTCCATTTCCTTTTTGGGGGCAAAGAAGGAGCGGAGTTGATATGACGATTTTAGCTGAAATAAGAAGGGAACCATCGCCAATAATAGAAGGTATTGGTGATGCTGGAGAGCGTCGGGATTTTCTTGATCCAGTGCAAATAGAAGCAGTTAGACCACCGATTTATTTGGATGATCCTTTATTGGCGGGAGGGGGTGTGGGAGCCTTTCCTCCTGGTGATTCCAGCCAGATGGCGGCTCAAGATGCAGCTTATGAGCGTATAGGTGATCAAGTTGCTATATATAATGCAGCAGCAAGAGTACGGGGGCAAATTAGAGGGATAGTAGCAGGACTGGGATTGCCTTTGCCACCCAGGGCACCCGCGGGCGATTGGATGAATTTAACATAATGCTCTTTCTATAGAAGCGGTTATAGGTTCTGTAGCTGCGGATTTTACTCTGCGCAAAGACTAATAACGCGGACTAAAAACTGCAGCTACAGGTGCAAGATAAATCTACACCATTTATGGAGCATGATAAATCTGATAAAGATTGTAGTTATTGTTTTTCAGGGAGGCACTGTTAGTTATACTAAACGAAAACAGTTTTCCAGAGTTAGCGCAAATAGACTCGAGCAGTTTGGATTTTCCGCTAGGCGGCAATGAGTCGAGTTTGAGGAGTGTATTGGACATACATGACTCAAAAGAGCGAGAAAGCCAACAACGCGGAAAACCAAAATGCGAAGAGTATATAATGATTGTGCTTATAATTTTCCTCGCACACTTTGCATAAATTTTATCCCAGGATCGCTTTTATAAGTAAAATATTTTGGATCTTTTTCCTGCCAAAGCAAAGTGTGTCGTAAGGCTCCGTACTCATAATGCCCAATTACATATTTAATTTTCGGATATTGTTTTTTTAGAAGTCTGATTAAATAAATATTTGCTTCAAGTTGTGCGTTAGTTAGGTCTTCAACATCATTGACCCCACCAACGTTTTCGATTCCAATGGCGATATTGTTCAGTCCGATGACATGTCTTGCCATCTTGTTAGTCGGCATCAATTGATAAATTTTGCCATCCCGATCGACAATAAAATGTGCCGATACATTTAAATCTCCACCTTTTTTCAGTTCTTGGCGTCCACATAAAGAAGCAGGATAAAAAGTTTCATAGGCGCTTGCTAAATCTTTACCACCTGTCCAATGTAACACAATCATGCGGGGTTTAATCGTGATTGATGATGATTTTATACCGTAATGTTTGCGACGATACTGTTGTGTTAGAGTAATGCGTTTTGCATCAAATAAAATCGGTTTGGCAATGATGTTAACAGGGCGTGTTTGTTGGCAACTGGTCAGTAGGTAGAGTGTTGAAAGAAATAACAAAAGAAATAATGTTTTCTTTTGTATTGTATTAAAGTTTGTAACCATATTTTATAAAAATCCTATTGGTATAGCATTAACTTTATCGGTAATTGGTAGTAGTGTTGATATTAAACAAATAACGCCACCAGCCCCTGTAGGTTTTTTTAGCTTGTTCAATACATTAAAATGATGGATTGAGGATTTATCTGGATCGGTGGTTTTTTTTATTTCTAACGGATAAATGGCGTCACCAGAGACAATTAATAAGTCAATTTCTTTCTGTTCTTTATCTCGATAGAAGTATAAGGGAGCATTCTTTCCATTATGCCAATAGCTTTTAAGAATTTCGGAAACAATAAAGGTTTCTAAAATAGCACCAGACATAGCGCCAGCTTCTAATGTTTCAGGGCTTGACCATTCTGTTAAATAGGCGCATAGCCCAGTATCGAGAAAATAGAGTTTTGGAGTTTTAACTAAACGTTTAGTTAGATTATTATGATATGGTTCAAGTAAATATACTATCCCTGATGCTTTCAATAATGAAAGCCAACTTTCCGCAGTCATAGGGGAAATACCTACATCTCTTGCCATGTCGGTCATATTTAGTAGCTGACCTGTACGAGCTGCTGCGGCGCGCAAAAATTTAAAAAATTTATCAGCATCGCTAATATTAAGAAGACTACGAATATCGCGTTGTATATATGTTTGGATATAAGATCCATAAAATAAATCGTGGTCCATACCGCTATATTTAATGAAATCCAATTCGCCACCATCTCCATCAAGATTTCCTGCTACACCACCATACCCATAACCAATTCCATCTTCACTATCCGCACCATTACCAGCATCCAACAACCACAAAGCAGGAAAAGAACCTCGCCAAATAATTCGATATATATCGCGTAATAGAAAAGTATTAGCGGATTTTAGACGTTTATTCGTTTGTAACTGCGTCGGTAAAAAAGGCTCTGAATGAATTGTTTGTTTTTGTAGTTCCTGTAGAGAAAAACCTAATAATCTAACAATCCCTACGCGACCAGCTAAACTTTCTTGTACTCCCTTCATCATTTCAAATTGTTGGGAACCAGTTAACCAAAAGTTTCCTGGTTTATGATGTTTGTCAATATGTATTTTGATGTATGGCAGGAGTTGTGGGGCATACTGAATTTCATCAATTAATAAGGGGGGTGGAAAGCGTTGTAAAAATAATTCAGGTTCTTCTCTTGCTAAGGTGGCAAGCTTGGGATCGTCTAATGTGACGTATGTTCTTTGTTGTTTGCTTAAATGTTGCAATACAGTTGTCTTGCCCACTTGTCGTGGACCTGTGATCAAAAGTGCGGGGAACTGTTTGTTTGCTTGGTGTAAGAAATTTTCTACAGTACGGCGTAAGTACATAGATACCTCCTGAATTACCGACTATTGTAAGATACAATTATATAATAGTCAGAAAAAGGTGATGCGTCAATTTTTACAGTCTATAGTTAAGAAGCTGGGTGCGACTTGTTTTATTTTACTTCCTGTGTGACTAATTGAATATTGTTCAACTCTTCTTGCAGTTCACCAAGAGCAAGCAGAAATTTTTCCTGTTGTTCTTTTAACAGCTCTTTGGCAAGCTCTTGATAGTAGGCTATTCCTTTGTTTAGATTTCCAATAACCTCGGTTAGTTTTTGCGTGGAGCGGGTTGGTAGTCCCAGGGTGGATTTTTTGATTTCTTCGATTAGGTAATTTATTTGTAGTTTTAGTTCGGCTATAAACATGTGTGGACGTTCTTCCTCGATTAATTTTGAACAACGACCGTAAATATGATCGACCATTTCTTTTAAAGTCATCATTTTTTTAAACCAAATTAGATTTGGTCCAGGACAAATCGCGCCAGCGGCTTTGGAAACTACGCCATGTTTAAGTAGCGCTCCGGCAGCCAGGTCGGTGCAAATGCAGGATTTACTTAAAATATCTTCTTTAAGCGCAGCAAATTGTTCAGCAGGCAGGTCGCTGTTTTCTAATTCTTGTAATTTGTAATGTTGATATTCGCGCGAAGCTTTGCACAGTGGTTCGTCAGTAAATTCTTTACTGAACTTGGCGTAACCTTTAACGCAGACGCTACCAGGCGTTCCGTTTTTTACTTTTTCAAGACGTGCTTCTTCGCTTGCGGAAGTACGTAAATTCCAAAATGGCACTCCCAACGGGGAACTTGAACTTAAAAAAACGTCATCAGCTTTTGCATTTAGTAGTTTTTCTAATTGTAATTGGTCAACACTTGTTACTTCTGGTACTAGTAAAAATGGCGTTCCCCAACCCGTGGCGGCTAAATTATAGTGCTTTAGTAAAAAAGCATGTTCGTCATTTGTACCGATCCCACCTTGTGCAGTAATCAGAACTTTTTTAGGAATGTCGGAGCAAAATTTCTGAATATTGGTAATGGCTTTTTTGTAAAAACCATGCATGGTTTCAATCAGTTCGTTTTTGCGATTTTTAAATTCTTCTAAAATTGGTCCTAGTAAGTGACCATCATTAATAAAGGCATGCCCACCGCAGTTTAATGGAGATTCAACACGAAATTCCGAAACCCAGATACCACGTTTTGCCAAATACTTGCCCTGAATTTCTGCAGAACGAAAATCGCTTACTTTTAGGCAAATCTTTTTCTTGAATTCACCATTTTTATCAGGTAGAAAATCAGGAAAATTTGCGATATAACCATATAAATTAGGGTTGAAACCGGCGGAAAGAACGACGGAAGAGCTTGAGTCACTGTTAGCAAAGCCACGTAAGGCTGCAGCTGCATCAGAAAATTTATAGGTTGGTGCATTTTCAGTATCGGTGTAGGGATTGCTTTGACCATCAAGTTTGGTCATGATGTTGACGTCAGTGCTGCCAATAGTGATTGCTTCACGTAATTGATCTTGTAGAGCTAATTTTTTGGTAGCATCTTCTTCTTGTAACATATCTTGATAGAGTTGCTTGAGCTCATTGTTAGGCAACATTTCATAATAATTAGTTATTTCGCTGTTTGGCTCAAAGGGGGAGGTTTTAAGGCGCGTAAATTGTTTTGTAATTGCTTTTTCTAGTAAATTTAGATAGGCGGTGATGCGTTTTGCCCGTCGATCTGGATCTTGTGTTATTATGGCTTCATATGGTTCATCAAGTTTTTCGCACCAAAATTTACGTATTTGTTCGATAAGTACATCATCGACTAAAGAAATTTCGGAAGAAATTCCATATTTGGCAACAGCCAAAGGAGTGTCTATGGTGAAGGATGTCCCCATGACAGGAATATAGAAATTATGTGGATAGTAATTGATTTGAGACATTTTATTCGCTTTTATATATAGTTATGGAAATAGGATTATTTAAGAGTATATCATGAAATTAAGATTAAGGTTATTACTTTTTTGTACATTTTATGTAAAATTAATTACCTTTAAAAACAACAGGTTATTCTGTGAATATAAGTTTTAACCTTAAGTTTTGAATAATTAACTTGCTTTTTCGGTTGGTCTATGTTTAGATGTGCGCATAGCGAATCATTAGC
>MGXI01000014.1:0-3678 GCA_001801315.1 Gammaproteobacteria bacterium GWF2_41_13
CAAATTTTTCCCTTGAATAAACACTTGTCGTGCTTCTTTTTTTAATCGTGCCCCGCCGCAAGTTTCGCACGGTTGAATCGTCAAATAACGCGCCAATTGTTCACGTACGGTGTCGGAATCGGTTTCGTGATAACGACGTTGAATGTTCGGAATAATCCCTTCAAATGCGTGCGTTTTTTGATAAAGGGTTCCTTTGTCGTTTAAATACTGAAATCGAATCGCTTCTTTTTTGCTGCCATATAAAATGATGGTTTGAATTTTTTCGGGCAATTCATTGAATGGCGTGTCGAGGTCGAATTCGTAATGTTTTGCGAGCGACATCAGCAGATGATAATAGTATAAATTTTTCTTGTCCCAGCCGCGAATCGCGCCATCGCCTAAGCTTAATGACACATCATGAATAATTTTGTCGGGATCGAAAAATTGTTCAACACCTAAACCATCACAATTTTCACAGGCGCCGATCGGGCTGTTGAAGGAGAATAAGCGGGGTTCTAATTCCGGCATGCTAAATCCGCAAATCGGACACGCGTATTTCGCCGAGAAAACGAGCTCGGCTTGTTTTTTATGATCGATATAACCGATGCGTGCAACGCCATCCGCGAGTTTTAAAGCGGTTTCAAAAGATTCCGCTAAGCGCTGCTCGATGCCGGGTTTAATTTTGAATCGATCGATGACGACTTCAATCGTATGTTTTTTTTGCAAATCTAACGAGGGGATTGCATCGAGCTCATACGTTTCGCCATCAACACGGGTTCGAATAAATCCTTGCGAACGCAATTGTTCAATCAATTGTACGAACTCGCCTTTGCGATTGCGCACAACGGGCGCCAGCAACATGAGGCGTGTATCGGGTGGTAAACCCATCACGCTATCGACCATTTGCGAAACCGTTTGTGCGTTCAACGGTAAATCATGATTCGGACAACGCGGCTCGCCAATGCGTGCGAATAATAAACGCAAGTAATCATAAATTTCGGTGATCGTGCCGACCGTCGAGCGCGGATTATGCGAAGTCGATTTTTGCTCGATCGAAATCGCTGGCGATAAGCCTTCGATACTGTCAACGTCCGGTTTTTCCATGACGGATAGAAATTGTCGCGCATACGTCGAGAGCGATTCGACATAACGACGCTGACCTTCTGCATAGAGCGTATTGAACGCTAAAGAGGATTTACCCGAGCCCGATAAACCAGTGATGACGACTAATTGATCGCGCGGAATGGTGAGATCGATATTTTTTAAATTGTGAGTTCTTGCCCCACGGACGATGATGTTTTTCATAGCGCGGAAGTATAGCACAGATTTTTTTAAGGGCTAAAAAACCAATACCGCCCAAAAAATCGCTATGCTATGATGGAAAATATTTAATTGAATAGGTTGTAATGCTATGCAAACAGTCGGTATTTTTGAGGCGAAACACAATTTTTCTATCTTGTTAGATCGTGTTTCGAAGGGAGAGCAAGTCTTGATTACTAAACATGGCCGTCCTGTTGCCAAGTTGGTTCCTGCTGCGTTGCAGGATCCAGAAAGAATTCAAAATGCAATTAAGCGGTTACAATCATTTAAGAAAAAAAATACCTTAGATGGATTGGATTGGAAAATGTTACGCGATGAAGGACGAAAGTAATGAATTTCGTATTAGATGCTTCTATTGCGCTTGCTTTTTGCTTTTCGGATGAAGCGACAACGGAAACGGAGATTTTGTTGGATCAGCTTAAGACGGATGTTGCTATTGTCCCTGCTCATTTTGGGCTTGAGCTCGGTAATGTTTTGATGGGGGCCGAGCGCCGCAAGAGAATCACGGAAAAGCAAATTGCGGAATTTTTATTTTTGTTGGAAGAAATAAATATTCAAGTAGATTCTGAAACCGCTGAAAGAAGTTTCCATGATATTTTGTTGCTTGCACATTCAGAAAAGTTAACGACATATGATGCGGCTTATTTGGAATTGGCACTGCGTTTAAAAATCCCCTTGGCGACGAAAGATAAGTTGCTACAAAAAGCGGCTAAAAATAAGCATATTGCCTTACTGGTAACAAAGTAAGGTTATCTAAAAAATCGTACCGTCCAAAAAATCGCTATGCTATGATGGAAATGGTTTTTTGGCTTATTGTGTGTTCAAAACTAAAAAGAGGATATGAGTATGGCAAGAGGAGTCAATAAGGTCATTTTAGTCGGTAACTTGGGCAATGATCCTGAAGTGCGGTATATGCCGAGCGGGAGCCCCATCGCAACGCTCAGCATCGCGACGAGCGAATCGTGGAAAGACAAAGAGAGCGGCCAATTGCAAGAGCGTACCGAATGGCATCGCGTGGTGTTTTTCAATCGATTGGCCGAAATTGCCGGAGAATATTTAAAAAAAGGGCATAAAGTGTATATCGAAGGCAGTTTGCGTACACGCAAATGGCAAGATAAAACTGGCCAAGATCGTTATACGACTGAAATTGTTGGTAATGAAATGGTCATGCTCGATAGCAAAGGCGGTAATGGAGGACAAGGGGGGCAATATCAATCCTCCGGGTCGAGTAAAGCTGCTGCCATGCCACAAGCGGCGCATGAAGTGAACGATATTCCAGCGCCTGCAGCGGATACGTTTGATGACGATATTCCGTTTTAAAATGTAGGTTTGTGTGATGATTTCGTAGGGGCGGCCTTTATGGCCGCCTAAAAATCGTGAGTATCTTCAAGACCGGGGGCACCCACAAGGGGCGCCCCTACATGCGAATCACTCGCGCGATCATGCCTATTTCATGCAACGAACAAGAGGTGGCAGTCTATTTTTTCGTCATTGCGAGGCGTAGCCGAAGCAATCCAGAGAAAACACTGGATTGCCTCATCGCTTTCGCGTCTCATAATGATGGCGCAACAATACTAACTTGATCGCGGGGTCAGACGGTAGATTCCGCAGTTTAACCGCGGAATGATAGACTGAAATCGCGTGAACAGTTAAATTATTTTTGCTTACCGGCGCCCAGGGAAAAAAGGCCTGGGTGATTCTTCAGGTTGCCCTGCTGGGCCCCCAGCAACAACAGCCAGCGCATGAACATTGCGAGCTTTTTTGAGATCTCTTATGTTTGTAGCAATCTCAAGCATCGTTGTCCCTGCTGGAGCGTAGCCATACCTATCGCTAAATTGACGTGTAAAACTGTCGCTGGGCGGTGCTGCCTCTAACTTTTCTTTAGTGGTTTCTGCTAACACACCGCCATTAGCAATGACACGGCAAACGATCCGGTATAAGAGGAGTGGGTTTTCTTTTAACAGCAAATCTATATCTCGATCGTCTATTTTTATTTTGATCGACTCAGCGCGTATTTGAGCTGCTACTGCTGGTATTGCCGCCGCCGCTCTTCTTTCTCTTTCTGCTTTTAATAATTGTAATTCTGCCGTAACACCGTGGAGTGTCCCTTTATCAGTTTTAGCATAAATGGCGCTTCGTTTATGTTGCTCATCTCGATGAATTTGTGCAGAGCCGTCACGCGTTACAACGGTTTCTACGCCAGTGGCTTCGCGCGTTGTTTGTGTCACGTCAATATAATCAACAGGAGCAGTAGCGGTCGATTTTTTTGCCCACTGTAATTCTTTTTTCTCTGCTGCTGCAATAAAGCCCGCAGTATCCCATAGCTGTTGATGAGGCAGGGCGAGTGGAGGGGGGGGGGCGGCTGGTTGCGTAGCTGCA
>MGXI01000014.1:3697-4865 GCA_001801315.1 Gammaproteobacteria bacterium GWF2_41_13
ATTGGGGATAGCGTATCCGTGCTCGCGCATTGATGGAATAGTATTGTCGATATAATACTGAATTTGTGCTTCAGTTAGATTGGCAGGGGGTTGGCCGAGCAAGGTTCGAACATGAGCAGTAACGAGCCGAATAAACGCCCCTCTTTTTTCAGCGTCACGACAATTAGCCTCCAATGCTTCTTGGGGTTGATGTGCTTGTACGTTATGGAATAACCATTCAGTCGCCATTTGATTTCCATGTTCTACGGGCGGGCGCGCTGCAGGAGCAACAGCCGATCGCCACAGACTATTAGCACCAGCAATAGCATTAAAAGGTAGTTTAGAGGCGTTGGGAGCTGCTGGATGCAAAAACTCTTGCAATTCAGCGTCTGTACAATCGAGTAAAGTGTGCGCAGCGGTAATTTGCCCCATTAGATTATAGCGTAATGCCGCCCAATCAGTTTCAGTTGCATTTAATTGAAATCGGTGCATTTCTGCATACGCGCGAATGGTTCTGACAACTAAGTCGGCTAACTTCATCTTTGTTTGGTTTTGATCGGAGATGAGGCTGCCTTGAAGATAGGTTTCTTTTCCTTGATGACTTGCGGCCATAAGATCTGCATTAATGAGCGGCTGAGTTGGAATCGGTGTCCACAAACGCGCAAGCACATCCTCTCGCCAAGGATTCGTGGGTATCATGCCGCGTGGGAGATTGCCTTCGATTTGCTTTTTAAGTGTTTCTATCGTTGTAGATTGTTCAAAGATTTCAGGGTGATTGGCTAAAGCGCCGATCAATTTTCGCCAACCCGCAGAATCTTCTAAAACAGTGGCCGGTAAATTATATTGCGCAAATAACCGAATATTTCGGACCAGCAATTCAGCTAATTGTCGACTTTCACGCGTTGATTGACCTAAGAAGTGACTCGCTTGTGTAGGCGCTGTGTCTCCCGCCAAATTTAAATGATGACGGTCAAATAAACGCGAATCTGCCGTGGCAGCGCCATTAAGATTTTTTATCAACGATGCCCAAGCGGGTGCTCCGGCTGCTGGCTGCGGTAAATGATTAGCAATTGCTGCACGAATCTCCTGCGCGGTTGCTTCGGATAAATTGTCTTGGTGTAGTCCCAATAAGGCATTTTTGAGCGCCATTATTTGTTGCGCATTTAATGCTGCTAAGCCTTCTGCAGCG
>MGXI01000014.1:4884-4986 GCA_001801315.1 Gammaproteobacteria bacterium GWF2_41_13
CAATGATGGCATAAGCGACTTGAATATTTCGGCAGTGCGTAATAAGTCCATCAACATCGGTTTGAGCGGGAGCTTGAGGCACTCCCGGAGCGGCGGCGCGAG
>MGXI01000014.1:5239-6319 GCA_001801315.1 Gammaproteobacteria bacterium GWF2_41_13
CTGAACGATAAAGGAATCAATGTTTGCATGAAATGGTTGGTTAGGCGCAGATGAAGCAGGGATCGTTGCATCGACGATGCGACGTCTTGTTGCTGCGTCTAAATCAGCTAGTAGCCGGGTATGAAATTTCCAAGTTTGAGCGCCCGCAGCAGCAGCAGGAGCGTTAGCGGGCGCATTGCCAAGCAATAAGTTTCTGGCAGCTGTAAGGGCAGCATTTTGGTCTAGGGTATCCCAATTTGGAATGGCTAGAAGGGCATTGTATAGCGGGTTCCAGTCATTTCCGGCGGGATTATCGGGTAAATTTCCTTGTGCATCTAGCGGATTAAACGGCAATCGCGGCTGGGCTCCATCGATATTAATTTCTGCCTGTCGAGACAAAGCAACAATAATCGCTGCGGCGCGTTGTTTTGATATTGGAGTAGGCATAAGTTTTTTCCTTCTCTATTTTTGGAATCTCGTTTTCTTTTCCAGAAAAACTGGCCGCGGTTAAGCCGCGGCATGACAATCATGTAATATCATATTTTATTATCTAAATAATAGCAGTGAAACAGCATTCTCGCAAAAAATTGATGGAAAATTTGGATAAACTCTCTCACAATGCGTCTTCCATTTCATCACAGGGAATTTCGATATGTCATCTTTGGTATCCAGCAAAAAATTCAAAACCGCGCATAAAATTGAACCCAAGGCGCAAGTGCCGAGCGATTTAACTATCGCGCAATCGGTTAAACCGGTGTCGATTGATAAGTTAGCCAAAGCGTTAGGGCTAGAAACCCAGGAATTCATTCCGTACGGTCACGCCATGGCGAAGGTGGCTTTGTCTGTACGTGATCGGCTGAAAAATGTGCCAAATGGTAAATATATCGACGTCACAGCGATTACGCCAACGCCTTTGGGTGAAGGGAAAACCACGACGACCGTTGGTTTAAGCCAAGCGCTCGGTGCGTATTTGAATAAGCGGGTGATGACGTGCATTCGGCAGCCGAGTCTGGGGCCCACGTTCGGCATTAAAGGCGGTGCGGCTGGCGGTGGGTATAGTCAAATCATTCCGATGGAAGATTTTAATCTGCATTTAACAGG
>MGXI01000014.1:6369-6590 GCA_001801315.1 Gammaproteobacteria bacterium GWF2_41_13
ACGCGCGGATTCTGCATGAATCGATTGAAACCGACGAGAGTTTGTTTGATCGATTGTGTCCTGCAAATAAAACGGGTGAACGGCAATTAACGCCCATTATGTTGCGGCGTTTGCAAAAACTGGGTATTCAGAAAACCGAGGCGAATTCATTAACGCCTGAAGAGCGTGCACGATTTGTGCGGCTCGATATGGACCCTTCATCGATTTCATTTCGACGTGTG
>MGXI01000014.1:6652-9378 GCA_001801315.1 Gammaproteobacteria bacterium GWF2_41_13
TATGACGCGCAAAACAGCCTTTGATATTACGCCGGCGAGCGAAATCATGGCGATTTTGGCGCTCGCGACCAGTTGGGCGGATATGCGGGATCGACTGGCGCGCCTGGTGATTGGGATGAGCCGGCAAGGCGAGCCGATCACCACCGACGATGTAGGCGTGACGGGCGCGCTGATGGTACTTTTGAAAGATGCGCTCATGCCGAATTTGATGCAGACGCTCGAAGGCACACCCGCGTTTGTGCATGCGGGGCCGTTCGCGAATATTGCGCAGGGCAATTCCTCGATTATCGCCGATCAAATTGCCTTAAAGCTCGTCGGCGAGCACGGGTATGTGATTACTGAATCCGGCTTTGGCGCCGATATGGGCATGGAAAAGTTTTTCGATATCAAGTGTCGATACAGCGGATTGGTGCCGGATGTGGTGGTGCTCGTTGCGACGATTCGCGCGCTTAAAATGCACGGAGGTGGGCCGAAAGTGGTGGCAGGTAAACCACTCGATGCCGCTTATACGGAAGAAAATTTGGATTTATTGAAAAAGGGTTGCTGCAATTTGGTTCGGCATATTGAAAACGCGCTCAAATTTGGCATACCGGTTGTGGTGGCGATTAATCGTTTCACGCATGATACCGAGGCGGAAATTGCGCTCGTCAAAAAAATGGCCAAGAAAGCCGGGGCTTTTGATGCGGTGATGTCGGATCACTGGGCAAAAGGAGGAGCGGGCGCCATAGCACTTGGAAAAGCAGTGATTCGCGCGTGTAAAAAACAGAAGCAGTTTCGATTTTTATATGCATTGGGGGCGAGCATTAAAGAAAAAATCGACACTATTGCCAAAGAAATCTATGGCGCGGCTAGCGTGGAATATTCGGAACTTGCGTTAAAACAAATTGCGCAGTACGAGCGACTGGGATTTGGTGAATTGCCGATTTGTATGGCGAAAACGCAATTGAGTTTCAGTCATGATGCCAAATTAAAAGGCGCACCGAGCGGATTTGTGTTGCCTGTGCGCGAGGTACGTGCCAGTGTGGGCGCGGGATTTTTAGTGCCGATTTTAGGCGAGATGACGATGATGCCAGGATTGTCTACACGCCCGGGATTTTATGATGTTGATTTGGATGTCGAAACAGGCAGAGTGATTGGGTTGTCGTGATTGAGGGCGAGGCGGGTAAAGAAAATGCGAAGCATTTTTCCGGCGAACGCGAGGCAGGAAGCCGAGCTGGACCGATGCGTCAGGATGATGGTTCAGGAAGGACTGAATAGGATTGAGGAAGACAGACTACCTACCGTCATTGCGAGGAGCGTGAGCGACGAAGCAATCCATTCTCTCGTCATTGCGAGGTATGCCCGAAGCAATCTAGTTTTTTTTTGGATTGCTTCGGGCATACCTCGCAATGACGGGCTCTGGGTTGCCCCGACACTGTGTGCCTCATAATGACGACGTTCTGTCATTCCGGAGATTTTACGCATGGACGCGCAAAATCATCCGGAATCCAGGCAGGTGTCATGGATGAGGGAAACGTGGATTTCTGGATCCCGCGGTCATTGCTGCGGGATGACAAAGATCTGCTTCGTCGCTCACGCTTCTTGCAATGACGGGCCGGGGACATGGGTTGCTTGCCGCTCGCAGCGCTCACGGTCGCAATGACGGCATGAAAAAGCCATTCGTCATTCCATGGTGAACCCCGATTCAGATTTCATTACAATTTTTACCCACAATTCTTTTCGCTTTATCTTTCAAAAATCACGCGCTATACTTCGCGCTACTTTTGGAGAGGTGGCCGAGCGGCTGAAGGCGCTCCCCTGCTAAGGGAGTATGGGGTCAAAAACTCCATCGAGGGTTCAAATCCCTCCCTCTCCGCCAAAATGTTTATGCGCCCGTAGCTCAGTTGGGCGAGACGGAAAAAGGAAAAGCGAAGCTTTTTCTAAGTCGAGCGACTGACAGGATGTCAGGCTGGAGAGATCTGGCCATGGATGGCCTTAAAAATAAATAGTTTAAATGCGCCCGTAGCTCAGTTGGATAGAGTACCTGACTACGAATCAGGTGGTCGGCGGTTCGAATCCGTCCGGGCGCGCCAATTTATCAATTAGTTAGACAATATCCCGCGAAACCAAAATCCCCATGTAGAAACTATGTAGAAGGTCAAATGGACTTGGTCTTGGTGTTTCCAAACACCGCCTCTTGTAAACGGCTGGTTTCTGTTGCGTTATTGAAACCAATGATGATTGGGTTTTGGGTAAAAAATATTTAACTTTTTAATAACGCCAGGAAACTAAAAAACAAAATGGAGTGAACTGACTTGACCAATTTACAGAAAAAAATTTGCTTTATCAAAAATAATTTGAGTTCTGAGTTTTTATATCACCTGTTGGCTTCTGATAGTTTCTTTAATTACAATATGCAAGCTGTAAAGGGCGTAAAAATGCCGCGAGGAAATAAAACAGCAATCATGCAATATAAAATCCCAGTTCCGCCCATTGCTGAACAGGAACGCATAGTAAAAATCCTAGATAAATTTGATGCCCTTGTGAACGATATTTCAATCGGTTTGCCGGCGGAACTTTCTGCTCGTAGACAGCAATATGAATACTACCAAACTAAGCTTTTAACTTTCAAGGAAATGATATGAAAGAAGAATTACAAAACAAAATAATTATTTACGAAGGTGATGATGGCGCGTCTCACATAGATGTGCGGTTTGAAGGTGAGACTGTTTGGCTTACTCAGTCAC
>MGXI01000015.1 GCA_001801315.1 Gammaproteobacteria bacterium GWF2_41_13
TATTGCGACGTCGGTAGGAGCCTCTACGGCTGCTGGTTTAACTGCAGCAATAGGCCCGACCGCGATGGGAATTGGGACCGCCTCAATGAGTGCTGGCGTTCTCGGGGAAACAACGAGACGGATAGTGAAAAACCTTGATCTCATGCGTAGTCCAGCTACTCAACAAAAATATAGCCCAACAATACATCCAGCTGCTTCCGCACAACCTGCTACCGCCATGCCGCCGTCCATTCATCTTCCGCAAGCACAAGCCCCTTCTGCCGCACCGAGCGAACCCCCTCCTCCATCACCATTATTAACCGACCCAGATAGACCACCTTCCGCTCCTCCGTACAGACCTTCAGTTTCAGCATAAAACACTCAAAATATCAGCGCTTTGCTATACCCGTTTTTAATGTGATTTTTTACTGGTTCTCCGGAAAGTTGGTTTTTATGAATGTCTCATGCATGCAGCCTGGATGACTGAACACAATTCGTCTTTTTTGACACGATTTTCCCAGCTGCAAGAAGTTGGTTATGTTTATGAAAAATATATAGCCCTATCCCGCCCAACACAAACCCTAGAAAGACTGGGATCAAAAAACCACCGGCTACCGTCATTGCTATTCCTATCTTTCGCCATTTTTCATTGCCATTCACTTTTTCGACATCTCGTAACGCGCTTTTATATTCTAAAATTGCAGCCTTTGCCGTCTCTTTGGATTCTGGTTTTACCAAAAGCATCCTAGTTGCATGCGCGCATTTATAAACCAAGCATTCTTTATTGACTACTCCTTGGTTTTCCCTAGGTGTCGCCTCAGACGCAATCGGTTTCGCTATTTGATTTAACTCATCCGTTAATAACCGAACGAGAGGATTAAGATGTTTTTTCACGACAGGATCGGACGCCTCAACTTGATGCGCAAGTAGAAAAACCTGTGATGCTGCTAACGTTCGTTGAATAGCCTGCTGATTTTGATTTAACTCATCAGTTAATAAAAAAACAGCCGCCTGAGCTGATTCCAGGCATTGAAAATCATAACGCGCCCCAAATAGAGATAAACCAAACAGATTGCCTGTCTGTTGAGTCGATTGTTTTATTTGTTTATTCAAATTTATTATTTCGAGGCATTTTTGTTGATATTTCTGAGAAATTATACGCTGTTCGTGCAATAGCTGACTCAATCTGGCAATTAATTGACTACTACCCTCGACGCCATTGACAATCAGCTCTTGCATGGTCTTATCAGCTGCTTCGAGTGATTTTTGAATCTCCTCTTTTTTGTCCGACTCTGGAGGGAGTATTGAGTTAAATTTAGGCATAAAGTTTTAATCCTTGGTATAGTTATAATTATTTTTAATTCGAAAGTTTTCTGTTTTTAATATAGTAAATATTTCAGCTTTTCGCCGTTACAAATTGAATTTATACACAAATAAATCATGGACCTAATTAAAATGAGTCATATTGGTTCTGCAGTAGAAGTTCCAGGTAACCTCAGAAACCGCTACAATCTGAACTCCGAATAAGAATGCATTGAATCGAACTGGAAAGCAAAATCATCTACCCTCCCAGATCAACGCCAGAGGTTGGTCTATAAAATTTGGATTATTCTGGATTGCTTCGGCCGCACTCGCAATGACAGGCTGGGTTTGGATTGCTTCAGCTGCGCCTCGCGATGACAAGCATACAGATTCTTAATCAACGATTTCTGATCGCCGATTAAGCGCTTCGGTAATTGTATGGCTGTCGACGTATTCTAATTCGCCGCCTAATGGAATACCTCGAGCGATACGCGTGATTTTAATTTGATACGGTTTGACGAGCTCAGAAATATAGTGCGACGTCGCTTCGCCTTCGACGGTCGGATTTGTCGCGACAATCATCTCTTGAATAATGCGCTGTTCTAAACGGTTTTTCAGCAAATCCATGCCAATAGCTTTTGGGCCCACGCCGTCAATCGCTGAGATGTGTCCATGCAAAATAAAATAGAGTCCTTTGTAAAAGCCAGTTTTTTCAATCGCGATCACATCGGCAGGCGATTCGACAATGCACAATGACGTCTGATCGCGACGGGCATTGGCGCATAACTGACATAAATCCGCTTCACAAAACATACGGCAATTCTTGCAATGGCTCACTTTATCCATCGCCGATTGAATCGTATACGCCAATTGACGCGCTTTTTCTCGATCATGCTCGAGCAGATGAAATGCCATCCGTTGCGCGGTTTTCGGCCCTACGCCAGGTAAATAACGTAACGCGTCGATCAGTTGATAAATAATAGGTGTCAATGCCATAAGAAAAAAGCTCTACGTTGCTTCGGATGAATCAATAGCCGCCTAATTTCTTTCAATCCTATTAAGGACTGGGCAGAAGGATTGAGAAAATGAATCGCTACACGATAATGATTTTTAATATTAATCATGACTCTTTCTCTATCCCAGTGACGATGTTTAGGCGGACGTCTCGGCGGTACCTTCCGGCAAATTCAATGTTTTTGCCAGTTGCATCATTTTGTCTTTTGTGCGGCTCGCCACTTGATCGGACGCATGATTAAATGCGGCGGTGACTAGGTCTTCAACCATCCCTTTATCACTGATGATTTTATCGGAAATGATCGTGCGTAATACACGATACGCGCCGCTCATGTGCACCTCAACCAAACCACCGCCTGATTTCCCAATCACTGTAATCGATGTGATTTCCTGTTGAGCCACTTGCATTTGTTTTTGCATCTCTTTGGCTTTTTCCATGAGCTCTTGCATATTAGGCATCGTCATAATTTTCTACCTCTTCGCTTTCACCATTGTTTAATGAATTAAAACTGTAAGTATAGAGATAATTTTCGATGAATACCAGTGGCAATCCATGGCAAACCATCTAAATTGGCTTTGAGCTTTGGGAACATTGCATCGAAATAAAAGCCATTATTACTTGTGTCTGGATCCCGCGGTCAAGCCGCGGGATGACGACGTTCTGTCATTCCGGAGATTTTGCGCATGGACGCGCAAAATCATCCGGAATCCAGACAGGTATCATGGATGAGAGAGAGGTGGATTGCTGGATCCCGCGGTCAAGCCGCGGGATGACAGAAAACTTGCTTCATCGCCGACACTCCTCGCAGATAACAATCCGACCATTTATCATCCCGCTGCCCCGGCGAAAACCGAGGCAAATTTTCTATGGCCGCTGGATCTGTCATTTGTCATCCCGCGGCAACGACCGCGGGATCCAGAAAGTCCCGATAAAAAGATAAATTTTGGATTGCTTCGTCGCTAGCGCTCCTCGCAATGACGGGCCGGGATCTGAATTGCTTCGGACATACCTCGCAATGACGGCAAGTAGCTCCTTCCTCAATCCTATTCAGTCTTTCCTGAACTGTCATCCTGACGCATCTCCCCCAGCTGCGCATCCCTGCACGTCGCTCGGCGGGAAAATGCTTCGTATTTCCTTTATCCGCCTCGCCCTCAATCCTCAACAGGAATTGAAAAGAATAGAGTAACCATGTACCCTCTTAATTCAGCGTGGGGCCAATCATTCAAGGTTTTATTTTCATGCCAATTTCAGATCAACAAGCGCGCGACAACGCCTTAGACCCCACACGGTCTTTCATTGTTCAAGCACCCGCTGGTTCTGGTAAAACGGAATTGCTTACACAGCGGTTTTTGTGTTTATTATCCTGTGTTAAAGCGCCAGAAGAAATTTTAGCGATCACATTTACCCGAAAAGCTGCTTTTGAAATGCGGGCTCGAATCATTCAAGCGTTACAAAAAGCGGCAGAAATGATCGACCCCCCTTCGGAATCTCACGCGCAAAAAACCTGGATGCTGGCAAAAAATGCTTTAAAAAACGATGCGCGCTATCATTGGCATTTAATAAACAATCCTAATCGACTACAAATTCAAACAATCGATGCTTTCTGCGCTGGCCTCATCCAACAAACCCCACTCCTCTCTCATTTCGGTTCGCAATTAAATCTCACTGAAAACGCCACCGTACTCTATCAAAAAGCCGTTCGAAATCTATTGTCGACGATAATCGACGAATCGTCGCCCTGGAAAAATGCGTTTCATCAATTACTGCTCCATCTCGACAATAAGCTTGAAAAAACAGAAGCGCTTTTCATCGACATGTTATCCAAACGCGATCAATGGTTACCACACATTGTCTACAAAAAACATCAAACACAGCTCGATCCCCAAAAATCTCGACAAAAACTGGAAAACTCTTTATACACCATCAATCAAGATTGTTTAAATAATTTACACGATTATGTGTGTCATCATTTGCCCATCACATGGCCTGATGAATTATTGCCGCTGTTGCAATTTGCAGGCCAACACATCGAAAAGGATTCTCCCATCCAAGCCTTGGCTTCCTGCGAAAATTTCCCTGATTCATCTTTGGCAAACAAGGAAATCTGGCGGGGCATTGCGCAAATATTGCTAACAGATAACAACACGTGGCGAAAAAAACCGGATAAAAGAGTAGGCTTTCCTACGAGCAATCTACAAATAGAAAAAACTTTTTTTGAGCAACAAAAAACAAACCTAATAACGCTGATCGAAACACTACAGGAACACGAAGCATTTCGAGTGTTATTGACTGAATTAAAAACACTACCTCCTCTTCACTATACAGAGGCAGAATGGGGTGTTTTACTGGCACTTTTTGAATTACTCCCACTTGCCACCGCACAACTGATGCTCGTTTTTCAGGAAAATCACGAAACGGATTTCATCGAACTGTCTCAAACCATCCTGAAAACGCTCGATACGGCGGAAGCGCCATCCGATCTTCTTTTGATGTTAGATAATAAAATTCAGCATATTTTAGTGGATGAATTTCAAGATACTTCTATCACGCATTTTCGATTGATCGAACAATTAACCACTGGCTGGACAGGACAGGATGGACGAACATTGTTTATCGTCGGCGATCCGATGCAATCTATTTATCGCTTTCGCAATGCGGAAGTTGGCTTGTTTTTACGCACGCAGCATGAATCCATTGGAGCCATCCATTTAACATCGTTGGTTTTATCCGCCAATTTTCGCTCACAAAAAAATCTCATCGATTGGTTTAACGCAACGTTCGCCGCTATTTTTCCGTC
>MGXI01000016.1 GCA_001801315.1 Gammaproteobacteria bacterium GWF2_41_13
AATCATGCACGCGCCCTTGACTCGTTGACTGATTTCCTACAAATGTCACTTGATAAGCATCATCATTTAATTGCACTTGGCTATATCCGCCTTGCATTCCGAGCGGTTGATACGGTGTCGCGCACGCACTCAACATCAACAAACAAAACAACAAACTAATCATTTTCATGTGAGTTCCTCTTATCAATTTATTAGACTTCTTCATTCTATAAGAATTTATAAAGATCTGTCACGAAAATTACCCTTATAGTCCCACATCCATCGGCGCACGACCAAGATCTCGAAGCAATTGAATAGTTTCTTGAATATTGGCAGCGACAGTTTGATCATTGCAAGCACGATGATCGTAAATAGAATACAGCGGTCGATATTGCCTTGGCGTTAAATTGATCATCATCGAGTTAGCGCCAGCTAACAAAGCCTGTCGCTTTGCTTCTAGCGATAGGGTTTCGAGCGCTGTGGTCACTAAAATATTCGCGTCGGGCGAGGCTACTCGTGCGATGGCAATTGTTTTGAGTACTTGCTCGACGGAAATGGTTGGCGCATGAACTAAGGGCGTATCTTGTGTCGGAATCAATGGACCAAACGAATACATTTCAGGCGCCAGTTCTTGGGTCAGTAAAATATTATTCACGAGATCTTCGGGTTGTTCATGGGGTAATCCAATCAAGAAACCTGTCGCTAGCACATAACCGATTTTTTTCAGCTCACGAATTAATGTCAATCGTTCGTCTAGCGTCGTATTCGGTCGTAATTCATTAAAAATCACTGGATTTGAAGTCTCAAATCGCATGAGCGCCGCCCGCGCACCGGCCGCATACAATTTTTTATAAGTAGCGACAGGGCGAACACCAATGCTTAAAAAAATCAAAATACCTAATTGGCGCAACGCTTTAACCAAATGTTCGAGCTTATCTTCATCATAATATAAATCTTCACCCGACTGTAATACGATCGCTTTAAATCCATATTCATCAATCGCCTGTTTTGTCGTCGCTAAAATTTCCGCTTCCGTCATACGATAACGCTCAATTGATCGTTCTCGACGAATACCACAGTAAAAACAGTCACCCCGACAATAATTCGAAAATTCAATAATCCCATGCACGCAACTGGCATTACCATGCACACGCTGACGCACTTGGTTCGCAACATCATATAAAACGGATAATTCTTGGGGATTTTGCAACGCGTTTAAAATCAATAAATCTTCTTTTGTGAGCGTTTGTTTTAAATTTATTTTTTGCAACACAGCAAGCGCATTTCCCGATAATTTTTCAGCATGTGATGATTGCGCTAATTGTTGATCAATTTCTTTGAGCTCGAAAAATAAATCTTTCCAGGTATCCAAAACAGCCAATGCTTCTTTCTCATCGACTTTTCGAACTAAAATTCCACCTTGCGCAAAAACATAATCGTCGATATGAATATCGGGCAAATCCAATACAACATTGCGTCGCTCGCCAAAATAATCGAGTACGGCAATATTTTTTTTAATTTCAACCACTTTAGCAGGGATGGCATAACACATAATTAGTCACTCCCCACCTGAGATTGCGATGATACAAGAACGTTCCTCTGAGCGTACTGAGTAGTTACCATAATTACAGCCCAAATACTTTAATTGCGCACCCAGTTGAAAAAATAACGAATCCTGCTAACGCATTTCCATAATGTTCGAACCAATGAAATTTCGCTTTTATTTTTTCCAATCCAAAATAAGAAGCAGTCACCATCCCCAACATGGCGATAATGGTCGCGAGCGCAAATAATGCCGTAACCCAAGTCACTTCCGCTAATTTCCCTTGCATGGCAGGATAAAAAATCAAAGGAATTAGCGGCTCGCAAGGCCCTAATATAAAAATAATAAACAACACCCAGGGCGTTAATTCTTTCCAATTTTTGGGTCGATGATCATGATGATGCGTTGTTTGATGATGTTTAGCAGCATATCGAAGTCCCCAAATAAAATAGAGTAATCCGAGCAAAATTAATAGCCAAGCTGCAATCGCATTGCTGCGTGTTGTAATCCATTGTAATTTTAAAACGGTCAATCCAATCGAAATGCCAATCAAGCCCAAAATTAAAGCAGACATCACATGACCAATGCCGGCAAAAGTCGTCACTACAATCGTCTTTGGCAACGACCATCGCCGCGCTTTAGAAATCACAATGAAAGGAACATAATGATCGGGGCCCATCAGTGTATGGATAAATCCGATCACAAAAGCAGAACATAAAAGCAGTGTCAGTTCGTGTGACATATCATCTTCCAAATAAATAATTCTTGCCGCGTAACTATTCAGTGCTTTCTGGGGAACGCTCCTATTTTGGTGCTTTTTGACGAACAATCATCCAAAACATGAACGTTCTTGTATCATCAAGATCGCAGTGAATAATTACCTCGCCGCATTATATACCACGCGCGAGCATAATTTGAGATTTTTAACTCGTTCTTTTTCGTCCTGCGAGGGTTTTAAATCTTGATCAAAAAAAGGATTGAGGAAGAAAGACTACTTGCCGTCATTCGAAGCAAGAGCCCAGTCTGTCATTGCGAGGAGCGCTAGCAAGACTCTATGTTGTTTTGAGTGGGTGGGTAACAAAATAAATCATTCTGCGCCCCTCATTGTGTTTTGGATTCCAGTAAAATCACGAACGTCATCCCGCGGCTTGACCGCGGGATCCAGCAAACCACTCTCACAAAATATTGTCATACAAGTCATTCCAATCAAAATTGGATCTTTCAATTAATTTTTAATTTCCATTCCCGTCGCCACTCCTTTAATCGTTTTTCTCTACGTATTGTGCTTTCTGCATTATCATGCTGCTCCTGGATCCCGCGGTCAAGCCGCGGGATGACGGCCTTACCCACTCAAAACAACATAGAACCGTGTTTATGACAAAGACACCGATGGTAAAACGATCTGTGGGTTATTCGCCGCACGGGGATGCTCGATTATAGATGCTGCGAAACATGCGGTGTCGAAGTATCAAAACTGGATTGCTTCAGGCATACCTCGCAATGACGGTGCATTATAAAAACACTTCTCGACTTTTCAAAGGTCGATCGCCCAACAAAGGCGCCAAGGCTAAACGCATTAATTTTTTAGCCGCGCGTAGTACTTCGATAGAATGATACTGATGGCAAGCAATGGCTGAAAGATATTTGCCTTGAAAAACGTTTGGCGATTCACTCTCTGAATGATCCACCGCTAAAAACCCTTGATGAGAGATATAACGATAATATTGGTTAGGCTGAATCGGGTGATGGGTATTAAATGCCTGCGTTAACGGCAATGCATATCCCATTTTTTCCAATAATTGTTGTTCGAATAGCCGCAAAATAACTTGTTGTAAAAAAGTATTTTTACTGTCTCGATAAGAACGATCTTGCGCCAAGGATAATAGTGTATTTTCATACAGAGAAAAAATATCCTCGTGCACATCCTGATGCGACAACACACGCACCAGTAATTCATTTAAGTACAATCCGCACCAGAGACTCATCGCTTCTAAACGAATCGGAGAAGCTCCCACCTCAATCGTATTCACCACCGGTAATTCGCCTTTGCCGCGCCAAGCAATCATCAACGGAATAAAAGGTTGAGCCAATAACGCCAATTGTTTAGACCGTTTAATGCCTTTTGCCAATAACGTCATGCGTCCTTTATGTTGCGTGAAAAAATCCATTAACAAACTGGTTTCACGATACGGGCGCGTATGTAAAACAAAGGCTTTTTCTAATGGTGATGATGGGTTCATAGATATTGATGACCCTCTCGCAAAACGTAGAGAGAAAATATTTCACAATCGTCATCCCGCGGCTTGACCGCGGGATCCAGTGTATAAGCTGTAAAAATCATTCGGAATCCATGAGAAAATGATAGGGAATAAGAATAGAAATATTTATTATGTTCATGTTTTCTAGATCCCGCGGTCAAGCCGCGGGATGACAATTTCCAGAATAATAAAAAACCCATAACACAACAATATATCTCTTTCAATCACACCAAACTCGACACAAACTTTTCATCCTCAGACCATCCTGTCTTGATCTTCACCCATAATCCCAAAAAGACTTTACATTGAAAAAGTTTTTCAAGCTCGGCACGCGCAAGCGATCCCACTTGTTTTAACCGAGCCCCTTTTTGACCAATAATAATGGCTTTTTGCCCGGGTCGCTGTACCCAAATCGTGACATGAATATGCAAAATATTTTCTTTTAATTTCACATCATCCACAATCACGGCAATATCATAAGGCACTTCTTGACCAGTCAATCGGATAACTTTTTCTCGAATAATTTCAGCAATAAAAAATTTATCCTCTCGATCCGTTATTTGATCAGTCGGGAAAAGATAGGTTTGTTCGGGTAGTAACTTTTCGATCATCGCTTCAAGCGTCACCAAATGATCTCGCTTCATCGCCGACATAGGCAAGATGCCAGCAAAAGACATTTTTTGGTGGAGGGTTTCCAAAATCGGCAATAAGCTTTTTTTATCTTTCACTAAATCCACTTTATTTAAAGCGAGAATGACCGGATTTTTAACTGTTTTTATCCGCTCAAAAATCCATTCATCGTCCTTTGTCCAATAGCGAGCATCAATCATAAAAATAATCACGTTCGCATCAGATAAGACACTCCATGCCGCACGATTCATATAACGATTCAGTAATCGCTTAGATGACTGATGCAAACCTGGCGTATCAATATAAATGGTTTGTGCATTCGCTGCTGTTTTAATACCTAAAATTTGGTGCTGCGTCGTTTGCGGTTTATCCGACGTGATGCTAATTTTTTGCCCCAGAATATGATTGAGTAATGTCGACTTTCCTACATTGGGTCGACCTACAATCGCAACATATCCGCAACGCGTTTTTTCATAACTCATGATCATACATCCTCAACACTTGTTCTGCTGCTTGTTGTTCTGCTTTTCTACGACTATGGCCAACGCCCTGAATCACATGATCGAATAAAGCTGTTTTGCATTCAACGGTAAATTGCTGTTTATGCCCACTGCCTCCCGTTTTGATTAAGCGATATTCTGGCAAAGGAAGTTGTTTCCCTTGCAATAATTCCTGCAACAATGATTTCGAATCTTTGTACAAATTATCCAATGAAAGGTCTTTTAAATAAGGTTCATACCAATCTGCCACTTTCTGATAGCAAACAAGAAATCCCGCATCTAAATAAATAGCGGCTATGATTGCCTCAAGTGCATCGGCCAAAATAGACACACGCTCATGGCCGCCACTCATTTTTTCTCCGCGCCCTAATCGCAAAAAATCACTTAAATTAAAATCCTTTGCTAATTTAGCCAAAGCATCTTCTTTAACGAGATGGGCGCGCAATCGACTGAGCTCACCTTCTGTTGCTTTGGGAAAGCGGCGATATAATTCACCCGCAATGACAAAATTGACAATCGAGTCACCCAGAAATTCTAACCGCTCATTATTTGTTTTGCCATAACTACGATGACTCAACGCACATTCGAGAATATGAATATTCTGAAACATATAACCCAATCGGCCTGTCAGCACTTCCA
>MGXI01000017.1 GCA_001801315.1 Gammaproteobacteria bacterium GWF2_41_13
CATCGCTCACTTAGGGCAGGGAGCGACTATGTGCGCTGTACATAATCGCAAAAGCGTTGCAACCAGCATTGGCTTTTCTGCTCTTGATGGATTACCGATGGGAACACGCTGTGGTTGTCTTGATGCTGGTGTGGTGCTTTACTTATTGGATCAGGAAAAAATGACCTATCCTGAGATCGAAAAAACACTTTACAAAGAATCAGGTTTATTGGGCGTTTCCGGTGGTATTAGTTCTGACATGAAGGAATTACTGGAATCAAGCAATAAAGACGCCAAAACAGCAATTGATTTATTTATCTATCGCATTTGTTCCTGGATTGGCGCGTTAACCGCGGAACTACAAGGCTTGGATGGCTTGATTTTCACCGCGGGAATTGGTGAAAACGCACCTTACATTCGTGAAAAAGTTTGCGAACAAATCGCTTGGCTAGGCGCTAAAATAGACAAAGACGCCAATAATAGCGGACAACATGAAATCCATCATCCAGATAGCAAATTATTGCTTTATACCATTCCTACCGACGAAGAAGTGACCATCGCGAAAGAGACTTTTGCGCTAATTAATCCTGTTGGAAAATAAAAGAATAAAAAATATTTTCTCATTTAATATATTGATTTAAAATAAGTTTTATCTTGTGCGGTTTTAGTTATTTAGTTATTTACTTAGTTTATTTAATAACCAACCAGGAAAATCTTGCCATGGCAGGGCTATGTTGTTATTTGGCAAAATAGTTTTTTGCTTTACCTTACAAACTAAAAGTCCAGTTTCTGCTGCATCATTACCAATTATTTCTTTGAATTTATTTAGCGGAGCTAAATGTTGTAAAGTTGGTGTTGCTGTTATTTTGATTTCTACAGGGTAAATTTTACCTTGTAATTGAATCAATAAATCTACCTCTAAACCATCATGGGAACGCCAAAAAAATAAATCTGGCTTTTTGCCTAAACCAGTAAAGATTTTTATTGTTTCGCTAATAATAAATCCTTCAAAAAAAGCTCCACCCATTGCTCCGTTAGTTAAAGCTTCGAGACTTGGTTGACGTGTTAAATAAACGGCAATAGCCGCATCAATAAAATAAAGCTTTGGAGTTTTAGTAATACGTTTGCCGTAATTTTTAAAATAAGGCGGTAAAAAATAGCAAATATAGGCAGCCTCTAGCAAAGTACCCCAGCTCTTGATCGTTGGAGCAGATATACCGACTTCGTCGGCTAATTCTGCCGCATTAAAAACCTGAGCATGTCGCGCCGCCATTAATGAAATGAAACGCTCAAAAGCTCCTAAATTTTGAATGTGTTGCAATTGACGTAAGTCGCGTTCTATATAAGTTTGTATGTACGAACGTAACCAAAGTTCGCGTTTATCAAAATTAAGTGCAGGTTCTGGATAACAGCTATACCACAATATAGATGATAAATCCTTGGTATTTTTTGCTGGCTGTTCCAGTAAACAAAAAGGCAATAATTCTAAAAGCGCAATGCGACCAGCTAAAGATTCGGTAACATTTTGCATTAGTTGCAATTGTTGTGAACCGGTTAATAACCAAAGACCCTTTTGATTGCGATTTTGATCAATACGGATTTTTAAATAAGGCAATAATTCTGGCACATATTGAATTTCATCTAAAACTGTTGTTTTTCCTGCAAAACGGTCAAGAAAACCGTTTGGATCTTGACGAGCAAAATCACGTTCCAGCGGATCATCAAAAGTAATATAATTTAGATGTTGACCCGCCAGTTCATGTTTTAATAACGTGGTTTTGCCGCTTTGACGTGGACCCGTGATCAAAACTGCCGGGAAATGATCAATAGCATTATGTAGAGTCTTTTGAAGTAAGCGTTTAATATACATTCTGACAAATATAAAATGTGATTTTATATTTGTCAAGAATATATTTATTTACACGTATAGCCTTTCTCTGTAAAAGCTTTGATCAATAGCACAAAAGCACCGCTATTTATGTCTCACAGTTCTTTTATTACTATTTCTAAATCACTATACCCGCTCTTTTAACCAATCTACTCTGCCATATCGATATGCAGGAAATTCTGACTCAAGCTTAGTTTGCCCAAGCATGAGTCGACGAGCTAATAAAGCAAGTTCCCCCAGCTCTTTTTCGTTTCGTATTTCAATAGGCGCCACTAAACTTACTCCGATAGCCCAAGTAAGATTCTCTAGCCGCCACGAAGGATAAACTTCCAAATCAATACCATCTGCACTAATACGTTCGCGAATATTATTCAAATGCTCATAATAAAGTTTTTGCTTAATAGACGGTTCCCTACAACTATAACTAATAACTTTTTTGCGGGAAGCGCCAACTTTTCGATAATTCTTTTGTAAATCATCGACAAGCCAATTGTCTTGTGGGTTATCACCAGCTTCCAACCAACTCTGCTCATCAATAGCGTCAGAATAGACACACCTAGGATGTTGCCACCAAACAATAACTCGACGTTTATTTAAAATAAAACCAACATCATCCCACCATGACAGAGCATCTGACGATATTTCATTGTAAGAATGTGGTATATATAAACCACCGCGTTGCAAACACCAAGGATGATGTTGATGGTATTGACGCTGTATTTGGCGCAGTAGTTCCTGTTTGCGATTTTTCATTTATAACGCCTAATAAGACAAACTTATGTATTACTAAAAAAATTAATTTTCAAAGTTTCAGCTAAGAACTTTGTAATTCCTTGTAAAATTTTAAATATGACAAGATACCTTGTACTTTGGTTTTAACATCAAGCAAATCCTGTTCATTGGGTCTTCCTTTAATATTTCCAAGTCTGCCAGACTCATTTAACCTTGCTAATCTTTCAGCGTTCATCCAACCCTTTGCCTGACCAAAATTTCGCATTTCACCTGGTATGTGGATTTTTTCCAAAACCATATAGCCAATATGCTCCAAAAATGAAGCTAACCATTGCGTTACTGAAAGCACTTCACCAATACCAGTATGCGCTCCACAAAAAGTTGCAAAACACACAGCGAATTTTCCTGGTTGAGCGGGTGCTCCAGGTAAAATATCACCACGCATGCGATGCTCTAGCAACTTTTTCTTGTGTAAAAAATCCATCATCTTCGGCGTAGGCAACCATTCAATATCAGGCGATCCTACAAATACCAAATCATAATCATAAAAATCTAATTCGGTATTTTCATCTAACTTTATCAAGATTGATGCGGCACCATCATCAGTTACAACTTGATGAATTTTTTTGGCAACTTTTTCAGTATTGCCACCCATGGAATCATATAAAACTAAAGTTTTCATATTTCACCTATATTGTTAAAGGAATTTAGCGCATAAACTTCTTTTCAATTTCACTAAGCGTCATTTGTAGCCAGGTTGGGCGACCATGGTTGCATTGGTTGCCGCGGGCGGTTTTTTCCAGTTGGCGTAACAACTCATTCATTTCTGGTATTGTCATTTTGCGATGGGCGCGAATTGAATGATGACAAGCGAAGGTAGCAAGTATTTTATCGACATAATTTTGCGTATTGACGCTTTCCTCATAGGTCGCCAAATCTGCTAAAACCTCATGGATAAAATTCTCTAAATCAGCATCATGTAAAAGCGCCGGCATTTTGCGTACAGCAACGGTATTTTCTCCTAAGCATGCCAGTTCCAAACCTAATTTTTCTAGTTCCGTTTGGTATTCCTCTACACAGGCAATTTCTTGACGTGTGACCGGTATAGTTAACGGCATTAGCAAAGGTTGAGACTTTAATTCGTTGGCAGCGTATGCCTGTTTTAATTTTTCATAAGTAACGCGTTCATGAGCGGCATGAGCATCGACTATAATGAGCCCAGTAGCGTTTTGAGCAAGAATGTAAGTTCCATGTAATTGAGCAAGAGCAAATCCTAGCGGCAAAACAGGTTCTTCAGTTTTATTTTCAGAGTTTTCGGAAATAGTATATTGATTTATAAAGCAATTTTGTTTACATATCTCATCAATCTCGTGAAATGTTTCATGTAAATTATTACCTTCTTGGCTAATTTTAATTTCATTTTCCGTGAAACTATCTTGGTAATTTGGTCGCGCAGGTTCTTTTTTAAAAAATGGTTGCTGTGTTGGGGCGGTAATTTTTGGTTCAAATTCTTCAGTAATTGGAATGTTAAAATAATCAGTACGTTTTTCGGCAAAATTTAGATTGCTTGTGGTATTTTCTTGATTTTTATATGCTAGTTTAGTTTCTTCTTGTAAGTTAATGGGCGTTAGATTGTCAACTTCCAGTTGACTTGTAAATACACTTCCTGTGGATTTGCCTTGTGATGGATTAGTTGCCGCAAGCGTTTGCTTTAAACTATGTACCAAAAAGTCGTGTATCAGGCGGCTATCGCGAAAACGTACTTCATGTTTAGTTGGGTGGACGTTAACATCAACTAGCTCAGGATTTAATTCCAAATAAAGCACAAAAGCTGGTTGTTTATCGCGTGCTAGAACATCTTGATAAGCAAGACGTAGGGCATGTAATAATAATTTATCTCGCACAATGCGACCATTGATGTAAAAATATTGCAAATCGGTTTTACTGCGCGCAAATGTTGGTTGACCGATCCAGCCTGTTAGTTTTAAACCACTTCTTTCACTATTCACGTCTAAAGCTTGTTCCGCAAAAGCTGGGTCACAGACAGTAGCTATGCGGGCGATTTTGGCTGTTGGTGTTTCTGCAGCATCAAGTTTCAAATATAACCGGTCATTATGTTTAACGGTAAAGGCAACATCAAAACGACTTAAAGTTAAACGATGAACAACTTCGGCAAGATGGCGAAATTCTGTTGCTTCATTGCGCAAAAATTTGCGTCGGGCAGGGGTGTTGAAAAATAAATCGTGAACTTCTATGGTAGTGCCAATGGGGTGTGCAGTTGGTGCTAATTCTGAGCTTGGCTCACGACCGTTTGCCGCAATACGCCAGGCGGTACTTTGTTCGGCAGTGCGTGACGTTAAAGTGAGTCGCGAAACTGAACTGATACTGGCAAGTGCTTCACCACGAAATCCAAGTGTAAGAACGTGTTCCAAATCCTCAAATTTACTGATCTTGCTCGTAGCATGGCGATGTATGGCGAGTGCTAAATCATCTTTAGCAATACCACATCCGTTGTCACGGATTTGAATCAAAGAATTACCGCCTTTATTAATGGTTATTTCTAAATTTTTCGCACCCGCATCAAGACTATTTTCAAGTAGTTCTTTTAAAACCGACGATGGTCTTTCAATGACTTCACCAGCGGCGATTTGGCTAGCAAGATAAGGATCAAGAATTTGAATAGACATGTTTTTAGCTTCTCCAACAGCTGTGTAATTACAATTTTCTGTAATCGCTTGAAAAGTTCAGACGGGATCCATCCCCCGCCCTAACTTCATTTTAAAAAAGAAATTTTAATTTTACAATACAGTAAAAAATACGGTATTGCGCTAAGAAATTTTGCGTTTTATACTGAATTTAGGGAGGGGGAAGGATCCTGTGATCTAAATTCTCATTTTATTTTCTGCAAACAGCGCAAAAGCGATTTATCAATTTATAATTTTAAATT
>MGXI01000018.1 GCA_001801315.1 Gammaproteobacteria bacterium GWF2_41_13
AATGGTACCGAAGGTCGGACTCGAACCGACACGGCTTGCGCCACTACCACCTCAAGGTAGCGTGTCTACCAAATTCCACCACTCCGGCATTGTTTTTTTTGTCTGACTTTTTTTATTCTGCGAAGCCCAACTACCATCATCCTGCGCCTTCATATTTGTCATTGCGAGGTATGCCGAAGCAATCCAGCGTCAAAACTGGATTGCTTCGGGCATACCTCGCAATGACGGAGGGCTAGATTGTTTCGTTGCTCGCGCCTCTCGCAATGACGATAACCAGTTTTTAATTCTTTTTTCCTGTCTGTTTTTCGGGCGCAGCGGCAATAGATGTCGTTGTACCCGTCGTCGCCTTTTGGTTCGCCTGTATCATTTGCGATAATTGCTCCACATTCGTCAAAATCGTTTGTGACGCTGAAACTTTTGATTCTTTTGAGGCGAGATAAGTGAGCGATATACTTGTGATGAAAAAAATCGCACCCAAGCTGATCGTCAATTTCATTAAAAATCCGCCGGCGCCTTTGCTGCCAAATACGGTTGTTGAGGCGCCGCTGCCAAAGGCGGAACCCATCGTAGCGCCCTTGCCGCGTTGTACTAAAACAACCACGATCAAAAATACCGCGACAATAAAATGAATAATTAAAATCAACTGTTGCATAAAATAATCAATCCTTTAGGAGCGACAAATGGTAACAAACTCTTCAGCCTTTAAGGAGGCGCCACCGACCAAGCCGCCATCCACATCGGGTTGACTGAAAATTTCAGCGGCATTGCTGCCTTTGACGCTACCGCCATAAACAATGCGCAGTGCCTGGGCGAGCGGGGCATTATGTTCCGCAAGGCGAGCTCGGATAAATGCATGAACCGCTTGTGCTTGAGCCGGTGTTGCCGTCAATCCTGTGCCGATTGCCCAGACGGGTTCATACGCAATAATCGCTTTTGAAAATGCATCGATGCCGACTTTATCTAATACCGCTTGGAGTTGTGCGAGAACGACGGATTCTGTTTGATTGTTTTCGCGTTCAGCTTGCGTTTCGCCCACACATAAAACAGGGGTTAATTGATGTTTTAAGGCTGCGGCAAATTTTTCTGCAATGATCGCATCGGTCTCGCCGAATAATTGTCGACGTTCAGAATGCCCGACTAAGACATAATGACAACCCAAATCTTTTAACATCAGGCCGGAAATTTCGCCAGTGTAAGCGCCAGTGTCATGCGCATTTAAATTTTGCGCACCAAAACCGATTGGACTGTCTTGCAATAAATCGCGCGCTTGCTGTAAATGAACAAAGCTGGGGAAGACAGCGACATCGGTGTCTAAAAAATGGGCTAAGCCAACTTTTAACGCTTTTAATAAGGATTCTACCTCTTTTTGCGTACCATACATTTTCCAATTGCCGGCAATGAATTTTCTTCGCATAAAATTTATCTTAAAATTACTCAATTAAAAAGGAGCGCATTGTATAATTTGCACGCGGAGCCGACAAGTAAAATTTTAAAATAGCTATTCAACGAGCTTGAGAGGATGCTCGCTCAAGCTCGTTGAATAGCTGCTGAAGAAAAAATGAAGGCATCAAGGAGAACGCCCAAAGCTCAGGGTGTGTGCATCAGCGTCGTTTTTTGGTTTACTGTTAAATGCTTGTACTAGACCGTTTACGGTTTTTGATTCTACTTTTAAAGCATCAGGAATATTAATTTTAGAAATACCATGATCGCGTAAGAATTTTTCGTTATCTTTTGCGAGTAATTTAATGGCTTCTTTAGCGAGCGCTTTTCCGCCCTCACCATCGGCAGCGAAAGTGATTTCCGAAGGTGGTTTTCCAAGTCTAATTTGCTCTTTTATCTCCGTCATCAGTTTTTCGACCATCGCGCGAGCGATACGGTTTGTATCTCCTTGAATATTATTCACAGTGAGTGTTGAGTCCTTCCATGTATACGTGGCGAGTATGTCTTGCCCCCACAAAAGACGCAGAAATCGATTGTGTGTTTCATCAAGTCCACGGCGAGTTGTAATGACGCCCTGCGATGGATCGTCTGGATGCGATGGGCGTATTTGAGTGCCTAACTGAGTACCCTGCGGCTGATACCATTTTCTCCATTTCTGCCGTTGCACTTTGGTTTCTTCCTCTGTATGCTTGCGAATTGCTCGATCAAGCTCTTTACAGGCCTCATCAACGAGTGATTTTTTGAGGGTTTCTATTTCTTGGTCAGCCGCTTGTTTGGCTTTCTGCTTTTGCTCTTTTTCGGGACCCTCCGGAAGGGGTGCTATTTCAGTCTCTAAACGTGTGTTTTCTTCGAACTTCTTGTTTAGTTTTTCCCAAGTTTCGTGGTTTGAGAGAGGCGGAACTCGAGCCGCTTGCGCTGTTGCTATGGGTGGGGTGATGAGGTCAGATAATGCTTTTCTAAACGTATTAAAATAACCCGCCTCAGATACATCCCTATTAATTTGTGCTTCAAGAGCGCCGCGCGCTGGATCAATGGCTGTGACTGGAAGGCCTAAGTCACTGGATAATGTTGCAAAATCATACTGAAAACCAGGCATATATCCCTCCTTTTATCATTTACTTTTCAAAGTATAGTTCAAAATTTCAAAATCTGCACCGGTCAGTTCATAATTTTCGATTTCCATCGTGTAATCAGCCATTAATTTGTTCAGTCGTGCGGCTTCAATTCCTGCAGCGCGAATCATCTTATCATAACCAGTTAATTCAACATTCCATTTACGACGGTGGGCTTCTTGAATCATGGCGCGTGCTGTTTGTACGCAGTCAGCCAGTGTGCGATTGGTGGCGTATAAATCTTTGGGTGAGGCGACTAAGGCGACTTCAAAATCGTATATTTGAAATAAGGGGCTCGCGCCATCGAGTTCAATCATTTTTCCATCAATGGCCAATCGTAAGTCATCTGAGTTCCAAACGGTAAACGTGGCAAAACGCTCGAGCAAATAATACAGTTCGCTTTTGGTGATTTTACGCGTCAGTAACGTTTCTAAGTCCGGCAAATCCAGATTTTCCATGACTGCTTGCCAATAATTTTTAAAGGCCATCTCATCAATGATATCTGTGACTTCAGCCATTGTGTAGTCAGTGCTACTCTCACTCGTTTTTGCTGCAAAAATAAAGAGTTGAATGGCAAAAATGAGAGGCTCGGCGGTGGCTGCTTGAACGGTGACGACAATATCGTATGGGATATCTTGATGCGTGCCGATTGCTGGCGTGCCTTGAATGAGGCCTTCAGGTGTATAAGTTAAACCTGAAGGCAATGTGCCGCCTTCGGCTAATTCGAGCGCAAAAGTGAGTGGTTCATTCGCAGGATTATTGATCAGTGTTTTTAGATCAATCGGTGTGAGTTCGGCGCCTTCATTGATTTTAAATGATAACTGTCCGATTTCGCGAGCTAAAGAAAGCGAGGCCATAGCATGGACATCCTTTGCATATAAAGTATCGCTATTATAAACGAATGAATGGGCTGCGCAAAGAAGTTATGGGATTGAGGATTGAGGGAGGGAACTACCTGCCGTCATTGCGAGGAGCGTTAGCGACGAAGCAGACCCCGGTCCGTCATTGCGAGGTATGTCCGAAGCAATCCAGTTTTTTTCTGGATTGCTTCGGGCATACCTCGCAATGACGAGAGACTAGATTGTCCCGGTTGTGTCGCGCAATGACGAGAGACTAGATTGTCTCGACTGCGCCTTGCAATGACGACGTTCTGTCATTCCGGAGATTTTACGCATGGACGCGCAAAATCATCCGGAATCCAGGCAGGCATCATGGATGAGGGAAATGGGAATTTCTGGATCCCGCGGTCAAGCCGCGGGATGACGAGGACTGGATCCCGAGATCATCGAAAGCTTGCCCCGACGAAAGTCGGGGGTTGAGGAAGGCAATTGCTTCGTCGCTCACGCTCTTCGCAGTCCTTGTAATGGCGCTTTATCTTGCTAGCACGTCTGCCAAAAATTGTCCTGTGTATGAAGTTTTACATTGCGCGATTTTTTCTGGCGTGCCCGTGGCTAAAATAGTGCCACCTTTGGCGCCACCTTCCGGACCTAAATCAATGATCCAATCGGCCGTTTTGATGACATCTAAATTATGTTCGATGACAATCACGGTATTGCCGCGATCACGCAGTCGATGTAAGACGGTGAGCAATTGTTCGATGTCATGAAAATGCAAACCCGTCGTCGGCTCGTCTAAAATATACAACGTACTGCCTGTATCGCGCCGTGATAATTCTTTGGCTAGTTTCACGCGTTGCGCTTCACCGCCCGAAAGCGTTGTCGCATTTTGTCCGAGCTTGATATACGACAATCCCACGTCGAGCAACATTTGTAATTTATGCGCGATCATCGGGATCGCATCAAAAAAGCCACGTGCTTCTTCGACAGTCATGTCGAGGACTTCGTAAATATTTTTGCCTTTATATTTGATGTCGAGCGTTTCGCGATTATAGCGTTTTCCCTGACAGGCATCGCACGTGACATACACATCCGCCAAAAAATGCATTTCTACTTTAATGACGCCATCGCCCTCACACGCTTCACATCGCCCCCCTTTCACATTAAAGCTGAAGCGGCCTGGCAAATAACCCCGTTCACGTGACTCGGGGACTGCTGCAAATAAATCACGAATCGGTGTGAAAACACCGGTGTAGGTTGCGGGATTGGATCGCGGCGTTCGACCGATGGGGCTTTGATCGATATCGACGACTTTATCGAGAAATTCTAATCCGCGAATCGATTGATGCGTACCGGGTTTTACTTGTGATGCGCCATTTAATTTCATCGCGGCGAGCGGATAGAGCGTATCGTTAATCAGGCTCGACTTGCCCGATCCTGATACGCCCGTGATGCAGGTCATCACGCCAATCGGAATATCCACATCGATATTTTTGAGATTATTCGTTTTGACGCCGCGCAAGCGAATCATACAGCCCGCATCACATGGCGTGCGTTGTTTCGGCAGCTCAATTTTTTTCTGGCCTGATAAATATTGCCCGGTGATCGAAGCGGGATTTTCCATGATTGTTTGGGGTGTGCCTTCCGCAATCACATGCCCGCCATGCACGCCTGCGCCCGGACCTAAGTCAATCACATGATCCGCTGATAAAATGGCATCTTGATCATGCTCAATCACAATCACGGTATTGCCCAAATCACGCAAATGCGTGAGTGTTTGAAGTAGTCGTTGATTGTCGCGCTGATGTAATCCGATCGAGGGCTCGTCTAATACGTACATCACACCGACTAATCCTGCGCCAATTTGACTGGCGAGGCGAATGCGTTGTGCTTCGCCGCCCGACAATGTTTCCGCACTGCGATTTAAGGTTAAATAATCGAGCCCAACGTTGACTAAAAATTTCAGTCGTTCATGAATTTCTTTTAAGATCGGCTTGGCAATCGCGGCCGATTTTCCGGTGAGTGTTAAAGTGTCGAAAAACGAAAGCGCTTCTTCAATCGAAAAATCTGAAATAGCGGGCAAATTTTTCCCTTGAATAAACACTTGTCGTGCTTCTTTTTTTAATCGTGCCCCGCCGCAAGTTTCG
>MGXI01000019.1:0-5305 GCA_001801315.1 Gammaproteobacteria bacterium GWF2_41_13
GCACATTGCTCGTTTTCCCTCGTCAAAATTTTATCGAACTCATCCAAAAAGATCCTCAAATCGCACTGAATATGTTGGCTTTGCAAGCTAAACGCTTGCGTGAATTTACACATCAACTGGAAGCGGTCACTTTAAAAGAAAGCACGGCTCGGCTCGCACATTACTTATTAACACAAGCGCATCCCTCTTTTCACCACATTACCTTAGCCATTTCTCGCGCGGCATTGGCGAATGTATTAGGCATCGCGCGTGAAAATCTTTCTCGTATTTTAAGCCAATGGTCGAAACAAAAAATTATTGCGCAAAAAGGAAAAACCATCACGCTTTTAGATTCAACAAAGCTTAAAAAAATAGCTCTGAATTAAGGGAGAGCGTTGACATTGAACCCATCACAGGTAAACTCTTGCGTCGATCAAATAGTAACTATTTTTCAATTTTTATCTTAATGTCTTTCACATTGAGTCAAGGCGGATATAACAAAGGTTTTTTAGTATGAAAAAAACAATGCATTTATGGGATATTATTTTCATGAACGTCGCCGCAATCATTGGATTGCGATGGCTTCCCATTGCCGCGGGATATGGTGCTTCAGCCATTTTTTACTGGGTCATCGGCGCCTTAATATTTTTCATCCCGTTGGGGCTTATTTCCTCAGAACTGGCAACAGCTTGGCCGGATGAAGGAGGCTTATATGTCTGGGTCAAAACCGCTTATGGCGAACGCCCAGCATTTATCACGGCTTGGTTTTATTGGATCAACAGTTTCTTTTATTGGCCTTCGCTATTTACGTTCATGGCTGTCACAGCGACCTTTTTAATTAATCCTGCGCTCGCAAAAAATAAATATTTAATTTGCGGCATGGTACTCATTGGCGTTTGGAGTATTACGCTTCTCAATATACGCGGTATGTCCGCATTAAAACTCCTCTCGAAGCTCAGTAGCTTATTGGGGATCATCCTCCCCGTCATTATTATTATTGTGCTCGGATTTGGATCGGCGATTTTCATGAAAAGCCCCATCCCGACTCACTATACACTCAGCAGTTGGATCCCTCACTTAGGCTCTGTGACTAATATTGCGATGCTTTCTGCGCTCATGTTTTCAATGGCTGGTATCGAGTTAACGCCTACTCTCGCTGGCGAAACTGTCGAACCACAAAAAACTTTTCCTCGCGCCATTTTAATTTCAGCCATTATTATTGTGCTCACTTACATTATCGCAACGGTTGCCATCACGCTCATCATTGCACCAGAAAAAATCGGCGCAGCCAGTGGCATTATGGATGCCCTTTATCTAATTGCGCATGAAATTCATCTTCCGTTTTTAGTCCCGATCATGGCTGTCATGATTGTTCTCGGAAACCTAGGTGGAGCCAGTGCTTGGCTTGTTGCGCCGATCAAAATGTTATTTGAAAGTTGCAAAGGCGGTATTTTGCCGAATTTTTTAATCAAGCTAAATAAAAATGATATGCCGGCCAATGCTATCTTGATGCAAGCCAGTATTGTCACAGTCATCGTCCTCTTTATTGCTTTGCTGCCTTCTGTGAATGTGTTTTACGAAACATTACTGATTATGACCACGATCACTTATTTCATTCCTTATTTGTTCATGTTCACTTCTTTTTTAAAGTTGCGTAAAACACATCCGGATCAACCCAGGCCCTGCCGCGTACCTGGCGGCGCCTTCGTTGCTCGACTTTGTGTCGCTTTGGGCTTGCTTTCTGTTTTAAGCGCCATGATTTTACCTTTCGTCATTCCACCTGCCGATATCAATGATCCTTTCCATATTTTGATTTATCGACTCGAACTTGGCGGGGGCGCTGGTATATTCATGATTATTGGATATTGGTTGTATTGGCGGCACGAGCGCAAACAAAAAATAGCGCTTAAATAAATAAGGTCTGTCATTTTGTGCGGTCGTCATTGCGAGGAGCGTTAGCGACAAAGCAATCCAGTCCGCCGTCATTGCGAGGAGCGTTAGCGACGAAGCAATCCAGAGAATAAAACTGGATTGCGCCATACCTCGCAATGACGAGAGAATGGATTTACTTCGGCTGCGCTTCCCTATAACTGCATAAGAATTTTTCGTGCCTTTTGGAAAACGAACGGTTAAGATGTTTCTTCTTTAAAATACCCTGAAAATCACATGCTACACGCGCATTATGAAATATTAATACAATGGTTGCACTACCATCCCCATTGGGGAGTGGTTGCTGCATTTCTCGTTGCATTCACAGAATCAGTGGCCATTATTGGCACCATTATTCCGGGTTCTGTCACCATGACAGCTATCGGGACATTAGCGGGATCGGGGATACTTCCTTTTTGGCCGATCATTTTGCTTGCTATTTTAGGTGCCATCATCGGCGATGGATTGAGTTATTTCACCGGATACTATTTTAAAGACAGAATACGGATGTGGTGGCCTTTCAAACAACATCCCTCTATTCTAGGTTCAGGAGAACAATTTATCCATATGCATGGTGGAAAAAGCATTTTTATCGGCCGCTTTGTCGGGCCTGTCCGCGCCATGATTCCTCTCATCGCGGGTATGCTCAATCTACCGCCAAAACGCTATTTTTTCGCCAGCATCTTATCAGCCATTGCATGGGCGCCTGTTTATTTATGCCCAGGAATGCTACTGGGTTTTGTTTCTCTTGAAATGCCTCCCCACATTGCCGCAGAATTAATCTTATCGATATTATTTTCTCTCATTATTTTTTGGTTTATTTTTAATGTTTTTCAATTCTTCTATAAAAAAACACATGCTCTTGCCAATAAAATTCTGGATCAATATTGGTTTCGCTGGCAACGTAATCCATTCACAAAATGGATCTGCTTTGTTTTAAAAAATGGAAATAATCCAAACCATTATGGCCAATTATTTTTAAGCTTTTTATGGATCATCTTCTTAGGATTATTTCTGCTCATTGCAGTCAGCGTCATTTCACATTTACCGCTACTGATGCATTGGAATCTGGTGGTCTATCATATTTTTAGAGGGTTCAGAACGCCCACCCTGGATAAAATTGCCGTTGTCATATCCAGCTTTGGCACACTCAATGTGATCATGCCTTTATCGATTATGATGTTAGTGGGCCTTTTATTTAAAAGTCGATGGGCTGCTCTGCATTGGTTACTCAACACGATTTTAATCTATATGAGTATTGGCCTTATTAAAACGTTGTATTTTTTTCCCAGACCTAGCGGCATTTATGCCTCGCCTCCTTTTTCATCATTCCCCAGCGGTCATACTGCTTTTGCCATTGGCATTTATGGTCTATTTATCTTTTTAACCACACAATCCTTATCTCAGCCTGTACGAAAATGGCTTTACCGACTCATCGGTCTTGTTTGTTTAGCTGTTTCATTATCAAGAATTTATTTGGGCGCTCATTGGTTAAGCGATGTACTCGCCAGTATCTGTCTCGCCCTAAGCTGCCTAATATTAACCATCATTTCATATCGCCGGCGCCCTATTCTCAAAAAATCCCTCTTAAGTCTCTTGTTCATTGGTTTGTGCACATTATTCCCAACGAACATGCTTTACCTGCATGAAAATTATAAAATTGATTTGGCCAATTACCAACTTTACTGGAAAGTTTATCTCATTCCGGAATTGGTTTGGTGGCAAGGGACTTCTTTCACACTTCCTTATTATCGTTCAACGCGATTGGGTATCCCGGAAGAAGTGCTCAATCTTGAATGGGCAGGAGACATTCATACGATTAAACAGACGTTGTTAAAAGCGGGTTGGACCGATCAAAAACAAGAAATCATCAAGCACCAACCGCTCTTTCCAAAACTCTATCACGACGAACGACCCATGATCGTTTTTATTAAACAAAATCAACCGCCCAACCCTCCTCTTATTTTACGGTTGTGGTCAACCCATATTCTTTTACTTCCGAACCGTATCCCGCTATGGATTGGAACCGTTCATTATGATGCTCATTACTTATTGCCACATGTCTTCAAACATAAAGACAAAACGCAACAATGGCCTAAATCAGACAATGCCTTTTTGCACAATTTATCGGTGATATGGAAAATAAAAATGATACCGCCGACCCATTTACCAAAACGACTCGCGAAGCTTTCTTATGCAAAAGAAATCCTATTAATTAAACCCCTTCGCGAAAAAAAGGAGCCTTTTTATGGTACTACATGAATCCATCCAGTTTATTTTCTTTTTAGCTAAAGCGGCGGTATTAGTAGCCGCTATTTTAATCACGATTGCGGGTATCGTTGCCATTGCTGTTAAGAGCAAAGCAAAAGAATCTGCTAAAATAAAAATCAAATCACTCAACGAATACTATCAAGAATTAACAGAACAACTTCAAGCGAAAATTTTCTCCAAAGAAGCCATCAAACAATTAAAGAAAAAAAAGAAAGACAAGAAAAAAACAAAAGATTTACTTCACCATAAACCCAACACATTTATTTTAAATTTTAATGGCGACTTACGTGCAACACAGGTTCAAGCCCTTCGAGAAGAAATAACGGCTATTTTAATGATTGCGAAACCTCAAGATACTGTTCTAGTCAAAGTCGAAAGCGCCGGTGGCGTTGTCTATGGTTATGGATTAGCGGCCTCAGAATTAAAACGTATCAAAGATCGATCCATCCCGCTCATTGTTTCCGTCGATAAAATCGCCGCCAGTGGTGGGTACATGATGGCTTGTGTGGCTGATCGCATTATCGCCGCGCCTTTTGCAGTGATTGGTTCTATTGGGGTTGTGGCACAACTACCGAATTTTCATCGATTATTGCAAAAGCATGAAATTGATTTCGAACAAGTCACTGCAGGACAATATAAACGAACATTAACCTTGTTTGGGAAAAATACCGAACAAGATCGCCAAAAAGTGCAGGAAGAAGTCAATGAAGCCCATCATCTATTTAAAGAATTTATTAAACAAAATCGACCCCAAATTGATATGGATCAAGTCGCGACAGGTGAGCATTGGTTTGCCGCACGCGCCATGCAATTTAACTTAGTTGATGAGCTCATGACAAGCGATGATTATTTAATCAAGCAAAGCGAGACAACGCACCTCTATGAAATCTGTTTGCAAAAACGAAAAAAATTATGGGATAAATTATCGGATAAAACCACTTCCTTGGTTAAAGCAACTTTAGATTCCGCGTTGATTTGAACGGGTAATTTTAGCCTTGTAGGCTCATTTTAGAAAAAGAGTTGAAGGAAGATAGTCGTTTCACGGTGGATTTTTAAATATGAAACAAGAACATAAATTATTGATTACTAAAGTAGATGCGGCACGACCGAAACAGTTTTTTCTGGA
>MGXI01000019.1:5323-8021 GCA_001801315.1 Gammaproteobacteria bacterium GWF2_41_13
GAGCGCTAGCGACGAAGCAATCCAGCTCTAATAAAGAAATTACGCGGAATCTTTAGATGACCTCAAAATCGACACAATCTGCTCAAACGCAAGATCGCCCATCTTCGATCAAAACACTGTTAATTTCCGTCTCGATTGTTGCCAGTTATGCCATTGTTGAAGCCATTGGTGGATGGAAAGCCAACTCATTAACGTTACTGAGTGATGCGGGACAAATGGGCGTCGATGCTTTCGGCCTCAGTGTCGCTGCTTTTGCCGCCTGGATATCTAATAAACCCCCGACAAAAAAAATCACCTATGGCTTTGGACGCGTCGAAGTCATTACCGCGCTTTTAAGCAGTTTATTTCTGATTCTCATTGTCATGGGCATCGGCCTTGAGGCACTCCGACATTTACGCACACCCGAACAAGTAGGCGATCGATTATTAATAACGATCGCTTTTTTAGGCCTTTTAGTTAACATTTGTACCGCCTGGGTTTTAAATCGCGGTGAACAAAATTTAAATACCCAAGCCGCCTTCCTGCATGTATTGACTGATCTCTTTGGATCCGTTGCGGCCTTATCTGCCGGTATTATTATTTTCTTCACTCATTGGACACGGATAGATCCCCTGCTATCACTGGTCACGTGTTTATTTATTGTGATCATCACCCTACGTTTATTAAAGCAAACCATCCATGTATTGATGGAAGGCACGCCGGAACACATCGACATGACCGAACTCATTCATACCATTATCACGCACCCTCATGTTAGCCGCGTGCATGACTTACACGTTTGGACCGTTTCAGCAAAAAAATTATTATTATCCGCACATATTCAAGTAGACCCTATGTCACTCTACGACTGGCAAAAATTGCTCGATGAATTACGCACTAAACTTCGACGTAAATATCATATTCACCATCTCACGATACAACCTGAAATTAATGAATATCCGATCCATTTCAGAAAAAAATAAAAATAATTCCCATGTCAAAAAACTGGCGCCCCCATTTCTTCCTCTTAATTTCAACGGTATTACTCTTATTCATGAGTCCGGCAAATAGCCAAACGATCGCAGATAAATCACGCTATCAATTAATTGCCACCGATCTGCCGTCATTGCGAGGAGTATCCGCGACGAAACAATCCAGTCCACTGTTACTGCGAGACGCCACCGCTAGGAAAGGGATTTTATATCACAACGGAAAAATCGATGTATTAGACTTACGCGGTAGCTACCGTGAAATGGGAAAACAATACGGTCGACTCGAAAGAAAAAAACTGCACGATTTTTACCACGATATAACCTTGCTTTTCATCGTGAAAAATAAAGTATCCGTATCCTCGCTCAATCAAATTGCCGAAACGATTTTCGCCACTTATCCGTATCGTTTCAAAGAAATTTTTTATGGCCTATCAGAAACTTCTGGATTAACGTTACACCAATTATTAATCATCAATGCGTTTGAACATTATATGTTTAATGATCAAATGAATGGCCTTGACACTACCTCAACAAAATGTTCAGCCATCGCCGTATGGCCACCTTATACAAAAAATAGCACCCTATTATTTGGCAGAAATTATGATTTTGTAACGGATATCGACCGTTTTAAAAAATACCTAACAATCACGGTTTTCCATCCACAAGATGCAGGCCATGCCACCGCCATTGTCACTTTTGTCGGTACCTTGAATGCCACCACAGAGATCAATAGTAAAAAATTATTTTTAGAACTGAATAGTGGCGGTGGATCAACACAGGCAAGAGTTTATAACCGTATTTCAACACCCATTGAATTGCTAGCCATGCTGATTGATTCTGATAATTTACAGCAACTCGATGAAGAGCTACACACGATTAATACTAACACCGCTTTCATTATTAATATCGCTAACCCACAACGGGCGATATCATACGAATGGTCTATTGCTACCGTAAAAAAAGTTGAAAATAAAACACCGGGACTATTGGTTTCTAGCAATCATTTCATTCACCCTTCTTGGTACAGACCCATGCCGGAAAGTGATCATTATTTAACGTTGACTCGAAGGAAAAATTTATTGGCTCTGGCAAAGCAATTTAAAGGACAAATTGATCTCTCGCGAATGAAAGCCATTTTAGACACTCCTCTTCAAAAAGGCGGCGCAACTTCCTATCAAGCGAAAAAAGGAATGGTCTACACCGCGTTTCAAGTGATTGCGATCCCTGAAAGCGATACGTTATGGATTAAAATACCCGCCTATCAAAATTGGACAAAGCTTAATTTAAGCAGCCTGTTGTGACAGACGATTATCGACTGTTGAATCGAGTCGATAAATTGCACGGCAAACGCATCTAATGACTGCATGGGAACATCGCAGAGGCAATCCCTGCGACGTTCCCTTCTAAACCCTATTTCACCAAGAGCTCTCTCCAAGACCCTTCCTCCATCATCGGTTGGAAAAGCATATAGTAGGGGCCACGGGCAAGATGGGCCAGCACCCCTTCGTTATGCATCTGGCGAAGTTCATAATTAACCAAAGATTTTCCTAATCCCTGATGTGCATGCTCAGGGCTTTCCCATTCCATATGGACAAAATATTGGGTAGGTTTTTGTGGAGGAATGGGAGGCGTATCAAGAGGTTTATCGCCATAATTTGTATTATACTTCGGCGGATTTGCTCCTAAAGTGGCTTTGTTCATCCCCTCAGGGTCCAGCTGAAATGACC
>MGXI01000020.1 GCA_001801315.1 Gammaproteobacteria bacterium GWF2_41_13
ATTAAAAATAGCGGTTTTAATCTTCAAACTTACTGTACTCCGAATGGGATTACAAAAACGTAATGAAAAATCGATAGTTGCTATAAGCTGATAACTTTTATTACATCCACAGTAAAAACTCATCTTCTAGTAGAACAAGATTTCCTTTTTAAACATACCTGCTCTTTTCCATTATCGTCCAACTTATCATCGCATACTATGATTGTTTTGCTCACCCCAAATAGTGTATGGCGCATCCAATTTTCTATCCTAGCCCCAAGGTATTTATTCATGTTATCAGCGGTACTTGATAACCCCTGAAGATATTGTTCCTTTCCAGGCACTGTTTTCCTATCATCACCTTCTATTAATTTATCTTGAATTTCTCTGATAGTTTTTGCATGACAAGCAATATGATGCTCACTTTTCCATGCCCGAATAGCTGCGGTATCAGTAAGATCTGAAGAAAAATCTGGAAACTGCACAAAAAACCGATACTGGTGAAAATTTTTCGGAATTTCCGCTATAAAAATCCTTTCTCCTTCATGATTTCTATACATTTGATTCAACGATATTTTCTCTTGCGCCAATAAACGATCCCTGCAACATGTATTAGCTCTTGCAAAATCGATATCTAAAATATAAGCGTCTACATACCCTATTATTGGGTGTTTCGGTTTGCCAGTAGACCGTCTATAGCGAGGATCACGCCACATTTCTGTAATTTTAAAGTGACGAACACCTGAAGCATAAAGAATAGCGATTCCTGCATTACAGGTTGTGGATAAAAAAGGATTTTTCGCTGATTGAAAACCATATTGAGATTGGATCTCCCCATCAATAACCAATCGGCGAAATGCCATAATATATTCTTGCAATAAACGAAAAGATAAATCATCAAAAGTCCTACTTGTTTTATACTTTTTTGAATCATCTGGCGCACTTTTTGTTTCTTGCCATTTTTCTTTTAAAAGTTGTGCTTTACGATCACACAACGTTACATCTGTTTCCCCATCATCTTTTTTTACCTGAGTTTTGTCTTCTGCGCCACCTTCATCATCTCGCTCATCATCAGCCTCTTCATCTATGTCTTGAAAATGAAAATCTGGATCAATGGCAGCTAAGCTATATGTTGGTTGAGAATGACGTTCCCCCACTTTACTTGCCTGCCGATCTTGATGTGAAAATTTTTTCCCATAATGAAAACCGCGATATTCTACAAGCGTCAAAGACTCCTCTACTTTCCCAACATCATTAAACTTTTCTACCACTGCTTCAGCTTTTACCTCATCATATTTTGAATGTGGAACATCCGGGATGTCATATTGGCTATCATCTGTGTTACTACTTTCAGAATCTGTTGTTTCTGCCTCATCTAACAAAAGAGGTGTAATTTTTTTAAAATATTGATCGTTACGGCAATGTTTTTTAACAACTTCGTAGATAGATGGTTGATCTCTCCCGGGACGATAGTGTAATAAATTACGTAATTCGAGATTAATTTTAGCTAAATTATATTCCTCATCGGATACTATATCGCCTTCTCGTAGTAATGTTTTTACATACTCCTTGCTTGGTTTCTTAATAAAAAAATACATCAGACGATGACCAGTAGAATCTATTTCATTTAAATCAATCGCTTTCGCTTGTAAAAAATCTTCTAGTGACCACTGCTTATACTTTTGATGATGGATCAGATGATAACAAAGCGTCTGATCATCTAATTCTGGAAATGGTGTAAATAAGGGGATTGGTTTAGCCCCATTTGCAATTTTACTACGTATATGGCCTTTAGTGGCCCCACACGATATCGTTGCTAAAATATCACTTATCATGAATTTTCCTGACAATAATAAATTCTGCCTAGAAAATAATGGTCTATTTATTTAAATTATGACCTCAACAGTCTTTGCATAATCGCCGTTCGAATAATTTTACTTTGAACTCCCTCAAGCGTTGGATAATTCGTCCTGAGCTTTACAATTGCGTGCTCTATTTCTACGCTTAAAGACCTTGGAATACGAATACTGACCGTATCGCTTTTGGCCTCTATTTCAGTTGATAGCCAAACAAGCTCATGAAAATTTTCCAGTGCAAATAATTGAATTATTGCTTCTTTAACCCATTTGCTTTTCCCTCTCATTCCATATCCATCAGCAATAACTCTTTCATTAAGTTTTTGGTGAATATTCGAAAGTAATTTAAATGAAAGCGACGATAGTTCTTCTTTTTGTTGCTTTTCCGATATCACATTAACCCTCTAAAATTTCTAATATTTTTTTAAATGCTTTACTTGCTTGATCATATTGATCCCAATTAACCGCATCGAACTTTTCCTCGAATTTTTTATAGACCGGTAAAGCGAGAACAGCATGAACTAATTTTTTAACCACTTGTGTATTGGATACGCGCCCTAATTCGACTCCAACTCGCTTACGCCCTCTTCGTTCCTGTTTAACTTTAACCGTTTGTTTGTCTTCTTGATGCAATTTATTTTTTTCTTGTGTAAGTAAGTTTTTTAGGTGTTTTAGTGGCATACCATCTAAACAAGCGATAATAACTTTCTCGCGAATTTGCGGTTCTTGTACACCTGAAATCAAAGCAGCCTTTTCAAGATTATTTATTCTGTTGTCATCGATCAATTGTTTCAAATCTTTTGAGGCTTGCAACACAGCAACATACCGTATAGCTTGTGGCCTGGATAATCCAGTTAATTCCCGTATTAACTCAACAGTAATAACAATTCCAGAATGCTGCTCAGAATAAGCGTCAACGATTGATTTCAAATTATTGATTTTTTCTTTTAGAGATAAATCAACTCTTTCTGTGTTTTCAACCCACTGTAAAAGTTTTAGTGTAAAATGATCCGGTTTTTTAAGATGGATTTTTGCGGGGATATCTTGTTGCGCCGCCAATGTTGAAGCGAGCAATCTTCTCTCCCCTGCGACTAACCTATAATTCTCATTATTAAGTTTATAGACGATCACAGGATTAATAACGCCCTCTTTTTTGATCGTCTCTGCAAGACTATCTAACATCGCTATTTCGTCTTTTTTACGGGCGGCGTTTGGATCTAAGTCTGAAATACCGTTTTTTATGTCCTGAGGAATTACAAGCAGTTCTCTTGGATTATCCGGGTCAATCTCTATTTTAGTTAAAGGAATAATGCCATAACGAACGTTCACATTGGCACTAACGGCATTCATAACATCGGTAATGCCTTGATTGATGTTTTGAGAAATCCCAAATTTTTTTAATTTACTCATTTCCAAATACCTTTTTTTCAACAAATTTACACATTGCAATAGCATCTCGCTTGGCTTTGTCATCGTCTGGTAAATCAAAAACGGATTGAGGAGCGGCATTTTCAGTATCCACTTGAGAAAAAGCCGTTCTTAACCCCAATTTGGTTGGCATAATATATTTGGCAATCGACTCATTGGATTTAAGGGCTTCGTAAATGTCGTTATGGAGTTTTATAGGCCTAAACATGTTCGGAAGAATACCGACTAATTCTAGCGGCCTTTCTGCATCCCTATTCTGTGATTCCTCCATCCATAATTGTAACATACCAAAAACGCCTTGAACGGGTTGAGCTTCCATCACGGATGGGATCAAAATATGGGATGCCGCTTTAATCGCACTCACGGTAAGGGGCCCCTTTGACGGCGCTGTATCCACTATAATAATCTCATAGGATCGTCTTACTTCTGGATCGCTTAAAAAAGTGTGTAATTGGTAATGGACCTTTTCAATAATCTCTTTTCTCGTTTGCGCTTCAGCAAGGTACAATTCATCAGCATAAGCTGGCGCGATATCAAGCGTTTCAATATAGGTTGGATAAGGGACTACTTCTTTCCCGAAAAAAATCCCGGAAATAGCGCTTCTTCCATCCCAGCTAGATTCTTCATTAGGATCATAATCTGGATGAATAGGCGGAATCATGCCGGATGGAAAATTAGGGTCGATTTCCATCATTAAAAATCTGTTTGAAAAATTACACTGTGGATCAAAATCGATAGCTAAAACTTTTTTCCCTTTGACCTTACTGAAATATTCGGCAAGTATAACGCTAACTTTTGTTTTCCCTACCCCACCTTTGTTATTTGTGGGAACAATGATTTTCATTTGCAATCCCTTGTAGTTTGTATTACTGTAACGCAAACTTTAACATAAAGTAAGCTTTTCTGTAAAGAAATCAACACAATAAAGAGTTGTATTTTGTTTATATATGTTTTTAATGTTTTAATGTCGTTTAACATGATGATAAAAGAGTGTATTTTCGCTTGTCATGTGACGTCCATGGTACTTTTGTGTGACGAATGTGGTAAATAGATGTGACATCCATGGTACTTTTGTGTGACGGTTATGGGGAATACATGTGTCATCTGTGGTACTATTTTAAATGGAGGTAAAACGCGTGGTAGAAAACGAATTATCTATATTAAGCGCAGAGAAAGAAGAGAAAAATGTTAAAAAACATCCTGCTATTATTCATTGTTCAAATACGTTAAGCCTGTTACAAAGAAAAATTAGTAATGCCCTCCTCTTTCATGCATATAAAGATTTATTAACGCAGGAAGAATATGAGCTCAGTATTGCTCAATTGTGCCATTTGATTTGTTATTACGGAAAAAATTATGATGTTATAAAAAATGCATTGCGAGGGATGATTATGACCCTTATCGAATGGAATCTAACTGATGAAAAAACGGGCGAGGAGGATTGGACAGCGAGTGCTATCTTAGCAAGCGTTAGGATAAAAAAAGGGAAGATCATTTACGCGTACAGTCCACGGATGAGACATCTTCTGTATTCCCCATCGATGTACGCGAAGATCAACTTACTTATACAATCTCGCTTTAGATCGAATTATGGATTAGCTCTTTATGAAAATTGTGTTCGATATAAAGGGTTAGCTAGCACAAAGTGGTTTGAGATAAGTTTGTTTAGAAGGTTGATGGGCGTCCCAGATGATAAATATGTAATTTTTAGGGATTTCAAACGACGCGTTCTTGATAAAGCCGTAGAGGAGATTAATGCATTATCCGACATTATTGTAACACCCGAAATTCAAAAAGAGAGAAGCAGGGTTGCAAAAATACGATTTATTTTAAGAGAAAGGGCAAAGAAAAAAAGATTTAGCATTAAAAGTCCTTCTGCAGAAGAGCCGGAAATTTTCACAAAAGAGTTGCCGACGAATGAGCACGCTATTCTTGAAAAATTAAAAGCAAATTATGCGATTATGCAGCCTGTGGCAATCAAACTTGTTAAACAATACGGAACAAAAGCCATAGAA
>MGXI01000021.1 GCA_001801315.1 Gammaproteobacteria bacterium GWF2_41_13
GCAATCATTCGTTCTGCTTGGTTTATTTGATGAGCTGCTTGTAGCTGTTTTGTTAATTCAGAAAACCGATAATGCTTTACTCGGTAATTCCTCTGAATCGCTTCATATCCAAACGCTAAGGCTAAATGCGTCTTTCCGGTACCGGAACCACCGACAAGCAATATGTTTTCCCTGCGCTTGATGAATTCATATTCTTCCAATTCTTTCAATTTTTCTTGAGCAAACGTAACGTTGCTTAAATCAAAGTTTTCAAACGTTTTTAGGTTCGGTAGTTTGGCTAAATCTAATCGATAAGCCAATGATCGCGATGTTCGGTGAGAAACTTCCGCTTGAATCAGTGAATAAAACAAGGCTTGAAAGTGTGAGGAAAGCGTTTTTAATTCAGTTTGCTCTTCAAATGATCTTAACATCCCCTTGTAGCCCAGTCAGTTCGTATTTGTTCATACAGCATAAAGTAATCCTCCGTGTTGGTTTTTGTTACTGTCGATAGGGTTGATTATCGGCAGTAACATTTCATCGTATTCGGAGAAATCTTTTTGTGGCTCGATGATCAGAGAGATAGCTGGGCTTAATTTTTTTATTTGATCATGAGCCATTTTCGCTTCCATCATTGATTCAATCCAATCTACATTAGACAGCCCCAGATCAATGGCTTTTTGACAAGCCTCTTTTAATACCTCTAATCCCTTTTGGTGCGCTTGAAGCAGTAATCGAATAAATTGTTTCTCACCATCACTGTAGGATAACAATTTATTTCGAATGGCTGTCACGGCCGCGGGAAGCGCTAATTGTTTAAATGGCGCGCCGTTGCGTAGCGCGCCGGGTTTCCTTTCAAGTACTGGAACGTAATGCCAGGGATTATAAATATTGCGGTGCTTTTTAAAACAACGCTCATGCTCACCAATGACCGCTTGACCACACCGAACCTCAATTCGATTCCAATAAACACGGATTTCAACAGCCTGACCAACATAGTCACAATTTACGCTATAGCTGTTGGTATCGAATTTTATAAGACTGTAAGAGGATACCGTTGTGTGCTCGACTTTACATCCGTCAAAACGCTCTCGAACCGGTAGCAAAAACGGTTTTTCTTCCTGATAAACTTCAAACGTCGTTTTATCTTTCATGCTCGGATACTTTGTCGACTGCGCCCATGATAAGCATTCTGCTTTTAATCGTTCATCGAGCGAATTCACTTTAACCAAAGGCGTAAAAAAATTACTCCGCGATGTTTCAACTTGATGCTCGACTTGTCCTTTTTCCCAACCGGCTGCCGGCGTACAAGCAATGGGTTCAAACAGATAGTGTGAAGCCATTTCAGAAAACCGCGAATTAAACACACGATCTTTGCCGACTAAAATCTTTTGAACAGTTGTTTTCATGTTGTCGTAAAGTCCCTTTTTACAAACCCCACCAAAAAATTCAAACGCACGATTATGAGCTTCCATAACCATCTCAAGCTGTTCATTAAAAAATGCTGTCACTAAAAAAAATCGGCTATGCGCCAACCGAATATGAGCTGCCTTAATGCGTATGATCTCCCCGGCCAGTTCAATTTCTTCTTCGCTCCAATCAAACTGAAAGGCTTCGCCCGGCTCAAACTCTAATGGAACAAACACCTTTGTCGGCCTTTGTTTTCCTTCAGCTAACCTCCATTGCTTAACGTAATTATTAACCGCCTCATACGTTCCTGTATATCCTGCTGAGCGCAGCTCCTTATACAGCTTCATCGCTTTTCTCTGTCGCCGTCGAGGCTCATCTTTATCATGGGTTAACTTTTCATCCAGTGAGAATAAAAAAGAGCCCAAAACAGGATGCGGTTGATTCCTTCGAACATAGGCTCGTTTGATCACATCATTTCGAATAATGTCCCTAACGGTATTTTTAGAAATCCGAAGCTCTCTGGCTATCGCTTTAATCCCCTTTTTATCAACGAAATACATTCGTCGAATCTTGGCTATCGTTTCCACTATTAACATCCTCTTCTGCTCCTTGCTCGTTAAAAAAAACAAACAGGGAAATCATCTGCTTCGGAGGGGTCAATTTTCAACTTCAATTTCGCCCTAAAAGGGGTCATTTTTGCACTTCAATTAACATTGTGGGGATAAGTTAGCACTTGTTATCATTTGTGGGGATTTTGCAACGGAATATTCTCGTATCAATATTACTAAAATCAAAAAGTTGTAAATTTCAAATGCGATTCGTAACCATGTTTACTTGAACCTGCAGCCATGCAGGCAATTTCTGATTAAATTTATCATCTAAAGTTTTAATGCACTTTTCAATTTATCAACCATCTTTGCGTGTTTCTTTTTATCCATTTTTCTGATGTTAATAAGCTTCCACTGCAACGATGGCAACTGCGCTAAGTTTTCAAAAGGCAATAGATTCCACTCAGGCGCACCTAACTTCATAGATAATAGAAATTTTCGCTCATTGAATGTCAGCTCATCTGAAATTTTATGCACTAATCTTTCCCTGGCTTCTAACAATTCATTTAACGCAACATCTTCCCTTGTCATACGGTAAAATTGGCGTTGATAGGTCGATTCAATATCCAAAAAATTAGGTTGCAACATTTCATGGAATGGCCTTGCATCACCAGCCAAATAAACAACAAATGCTTGTCGAATTGCATTACTAATTCCTTGTTCATTGAGCAGCACATAAATATCAAATAGATCTCGTGGATGTTGTCTATTTAATGCTGCGCATATTTTTCCCGCATAAATTTCCGAACTTGATAATGTCTTCACTTGTCTGACTGACATTTCAAATTCATTTTCTGCTCGTTCACATAAATCTAAATATTCTGGCGAATAGAGTGCCCCGCGTATAACAAAGCTCGGCTCAATTTTGATTTGAGTTTCATTCGCATAAACAAGCAGTCGTACAACTTGTCCGGTTTGCGGCAAAATCTGCAATGAAATTCGACTGTTTGGGATAGCTCGTTCAATGAGATCACCAAACTTTTTTAAATCTCCCTGGATATTTGCAAAAGTTTCTTCCCGCGGTTCGATAGGTAAATAAGTGAGATCAATATCCACAGACAAACGCGGCATATTCTTTAAAAAGAAATTAATCGCTGTTCCACCCTTTAAAGCGAAACGATCTAACGCTTCTAACAAAGGCAAACATTGCAGCAGTAGTCTCACCTGTTTTTCATATTCTTTGCTATACATTTTCTTCATCTCTTATGATAGGTACTGACAGGCGATATTTTGAATCATATGAGCCACCATGACCGATTTTTCTATCCCCACTACCTAAATTGATGACTGATAAATCCAGTTCTTTCAAAAAAGGAAAATTGTTTTTCTCAGCGAAATATAAAAAAAGTCTTTTAGCTTTGATCGATAAACATTTTTCCAGGGCTTCTTGAATTAATTTAGATCGCATTTGACGTAAACCTTGCGCCACATAATGGGCATGCTCGAACGTTTCTTTATCTGGAATTAACGAAAGCATCTCAAATATAGCGCGTTCAGGTATCGACATTTTTAATAAGACCGCCGAGACTTCTCTTTCCCTTAAACCGAAATGATCATCAATAAACAGCTTTTTATGAACATCTACGATTTCAGCTCGATTTTGCACTGATTCTTTGAGCCAAGCGGGTAATTTATATCGTTTTGTCGAATTATCCGTAAATAAAAACAAAATAGGAAAATCTGATAGACGAACGAAATGAGCATAGCCTGTATGCTCAAGCGCTGAATAACCGCCTATATGAAAAGCATCCTCGCATTCCTGTTGCAGCGCATACAATAAATTTTCCCAGCCAACCCGATCTTCTAATCTTGAATAAATGCCGCGACCTTCTTTTTTGAGCCAGCCTGCGTTAACATAACTTCTGGTGAGTTGTCGAGAAATGTTGTTTTTAGTCAGCCAAGTAGCCGTTACAGCTGCATTTTTCGGCCATTTGATTAAAAGATTCTTTAATTTTTGTCTATTTTGTGTATCCATGCTTTACATATTAGACTTTTAGCAAGATTTCCGCAATACTTTTTCAGCACATAAAAAAATGGGCGTTATAAATATAATGGTTATTCCTTATTTGTATCTAGTTTGTTTTTACTTATATTCTTTAATCTATTTGAGACAACATTTTTTATATTTCTTACCGCTACCACAAGGACCAGGTACAGTGGACCCCTTGTCTAGACCATTTTCAGGTTAAATTCGTAAACGCCCAACGAACACAGGTGGGGATTTGCTGACGGTTGCGATATTGAGAACGAGTGACGATCAGGTATTTGTTTTCGTGGAGTGCGCCTGCACTCTTAATGTATACGCTCGAGGGGTGTGTTGTTGATAGCCAGTCGGATTATGTCTATCAACGTACGGCAAATTCTTGAGAAGGTACAACACGTAATCTTCTGGTTTGATTTTATTCGCGCGGCAGGTCTCAACAATGCTGTACATGATCGCCGAGGCCTTCGCTCCTTTTTCATTTCCACAGAACATCCAATTCTTCCGACTCAAGGCAAACGGGCGGATCGCATTTTCCGCAACGTTATTGTCGATCGATAACTTTCCATCTTCGATGTACGCAGTCAGAATATCCCAATTGTTGTGCGTATAAAACATTGCTTTGTAGATTAAGCTTTGTGGCGGTGTTTTCGGCATGTTCTTTTTTAACCATCGCGCCATTTCTTCTAAAATCGGTTTCGATTTCTCTTGTCGCGCTCGATAAATAAATCCGGGCGGATCTTCTTTTTTGAAGGCTTTTTCAATCTTGTAAAGTCGCGTGATGAAATTGAGTCCTTCCTGCGCAAGACCGGGACCTTTTGTAATCTTCGTGATTTCGTAATATTTTCTACGGGCGTGCGCAAAGCATCCAACAAGCGTGATGTTCGGATCTTTTTTAAATCGATCGTATCCGCTAAACGCATCCGTCTGTAAATATCCTTTGAAGTCCTTGAGTATCGCTTCGGCTGATTCTCCTGATCGCGTCGATTGATAATCATAAAGAATGTGAGGACTCGATCGATCCCCACCCACATAAACAAACATGTACGCTTTGGATGTTTTGATCACTCCGTTCTCTGTGATCAGTTTCACAGGCGTTTCATCGGCATTCGTATAGCTTCCTCGCTGAATCTCCGTCTTAAATAAATTCACCATCGGTTCGAATAAATCCGCGCATTTGAATATCCAATTCGATAAATTCGTTCGATCGATATCTAGAGTCTGTCCGAAACAAGAAATAATCTATAAAAGCAGGTATTTTTTGAAGAAATAGATTCGGGAAAAAGGGCGAAATTCAC
>MGXI01000022.1 GCA_001801315.1 Gammaproteobacteria bacterium GWF2_41_13
AGTCCAACCCGAACCAAAAAGCCCTAAAGCAGAAGCTGTAAATGCCTCTTTAAATTTTTCCAGAGATCCAAAAGATTGTGAAAGCGCTTTTTCCAACGCATCAGGTAGCGATGCTTGTTCGGGAGACAAACAACTCCAATAAAACGTATGATTCCAATGCTGCGCTGCATTATTAAAAATGGCACCTGTCGCCGAGGTCACAATATCCACTAATGTTTTCCGCTCAAATTCCGTATTGGCAATTAATTTATTCAGATTTGTCACATAGGTTTGGTGATGCTTCCCATAATGATATTCGAGCGTTTCCGCTGAAAGATAAGGTGTTAACGCGTTTTTAGCAAAGGGAAGTGTCGGCAGTTCAAATTTCATAACATCCTCCTGGTTAAGTGATTTCATCAATGATTTTAGCTAACAAAAAATCATTGTCGGTTAATCCACCCGCGGCATGAGTCGTGAGTGTAACTCTGAGCTTATTATAAGCCAAATTAAAAATGGGATGATGACCCTGCTCTTCTGCAATGCAAGACAACAAATCCAAAAAATATTTCGCTTCAATGAAATCTTTAAATTGAAATGTTTTCACTAATTTCAAGTCCTCGACACATTCCCAATTTGATAAATTCTGCAGGCGTCGTACGATCGTTTCATGCTCTAATGGAGGCATTCCTTCTTCACAAGGAATACAATGCACTGAAGCATAGTCTACTTTTGGCAAGGGGGGTGAATGAACCACTTTATTTAATTGATCTAATGCGTCTTCATAATTGGGCGCATGCGTCACTTCATCGATGATTTGAATATAGCGCACATGATCATTAGCATCTAAAATGATTACGGCACGCGCGAGTAAATTATTTTCTTTGATTAACAATCCATAATTAATGCCAAAAGAAGAACGCTGATAATCCGACAGTATGGTCACCTGATCAATATGATTTAACGCGCAAAACCGCTCCTGCGCAAAAGGTAAATCTTTACTGATCCCTAGCACAACCACGTCCGAATACAGGGTCGTGACATTTTGATTAAATGCTTTTACCTGCAAATCGCAAACCGGTGTATCCAACGAAAGAAATGACGTTAAAACTTTTACTTTTCCTTTGAAATCATCCAAGGTCACACGATTAAGCGCATTATTAACCGCCACAAAATTTGGCGCGGGCTTATTCACCGTTAATTTTCTTCCGACCAATGTTAAAGGCAATCCCTTGAGCGTGATTGATGAAGCCAATGTGTTTTTCATCACGGAACCAGTCTCCATCGGTAAATTGGCTTCTCGATAATCCTGCAAGCCGCCCTTGTAATCCATGACATTTACATACCCCAAAGACACTAAAGTATTAACCGCCTGCGTACTTGCGAGGCACTCAAAACCAACACAATAAACAATGATCGCTGCCTGTTTATTCGGTAAAATTTTTTCCGCATTTACCGCTAACTCAGCCAATGGAATAGAAATCGCTTTCGGTATGTGCTCTTTTTCATAAGAAGATCGATCTAAGACATCAACAATAATCGCTTCTTTATTTTCGTTGATGATCTCGAGCAATTCATTGCGAGTAATTGTTTTTATATCCATATACAACCTCCTGTTAACGCTCAAATAAAATGATAAAAAATTGAGCAGAATTAAAATGTAACACTATTCAAACTACTCGTCTATAAGTTTTAGGGCGGTTTAATTTGACGAAAAAATCAGAATACACTATATTTTCACACTTATTATCAGGAAGGTACCTCCTCATGCCGTTTCAGCTATCGCAAGCCGCTCAAAATATATCCCCTTCATTCACCCTTGCGCTTAATGCGAAAGCCAATGCATTAAAAGCAGAAGGACGTCCTATCATCAACTTAACGATCGGGGAACCTGATTTCGATACACCAGTCCATATCAAAGCAGCCGCTATCAAAGCGATTCAAGACGGAAAAACAAAATACACGCCTATCGACGGGATCCCCTCCTTAAAAACAGCCATCATTGAAAAATTCGAACGCGATAATCGATTATCCTATCAAAAAAATCAGATCCTTGTTTCCTGCGGCGGTAAACAAGCTATCTATAATTGTTGCCGAACGATTTTAAATCCTGGCGATGAAGTAATTATTCCTGCCCCCTATTGGGTCAGCTATCCAGAAATCGTCAAACTCACCGGCGCAGTACCCGTGATTATTCCAACAACCATCGAACAACACTATAAAATCACACCCGAACAATTAGTTAACGCAATTTCCTCAAAGACAAAATTGCTCATCATCAACAGCCCCTCTAATCCAAGTGGCATGGTGTATACAGAACAAGAACTGAAAAAACTTGCTGAAATTCTTTTATCGCGCCCCAATATTTTTATCATGGCCGACGATATGTATGAATCGATTGTATGGAATCACACTCCTTTCAACAATATGTTAATGGTTTGTCCCGAATTAACCGATCGAACGATCATCACCCATGGCGTTTCAAAAACGTACGCGATGACAGGTTGGCGAATTGGTTATGCTGCAGGCCCTGCTCCTATCATTCAAGCGATGGCGAACATACAATCGCAAAGCACCGCAAATCCTTGCTCAATTTCACAACATGCCGCCGAAGCCGCATTGCGGGACGATCAGATCTGTGTTCGAGAGATGGTAGCAGCCTTTAAAGCACGGCATGATGTATTGATCCCATTATTAAAAGCTATTCCTGGCATCCGTGTAATACCGAGTGATGGCACGTTTTATACTTTTCCTGATTTTAGCACGATTATTTCGAGTCATGGCTTCAAAGATGATCTCGATTTGGCCGCCTTTTTATTAGAAAACGCAGAAGTTGCCGTCGTTCCCGGCTCCGCTTTTGGCCTCAAAGGCGCCCTGCGATTTTCTTTTGCGACGCATCAAGAAAATCTGCTCACCGCCGCCAACCGACTTTGTGATGTATTGAGGTAATTATTCACCGCAATCGTGGCAATACAAGAACGTTTCTTGAACAGCACTGAATAGTAACGTATTAAGCTAAAAAATATGAGATTATCTAGGCACTACTTGAAAAATTGAGCTATCCTTAACAACGTGATTGATCCCATAATAAGAATATAAACATCATGATGCTACCATTGCTCGAGGAATTAAACAAAGTACCTGCTGTTGATATACGACCAGGAGGAAACTCCGCCTGGATTGTGCAGCAATATCCTGTAAAACAAGTATGGGAGTTTGTATGCCGTGTTACTGACCTCGAAAAAAAATATGCCCTACTTGAAGCTTTAACCGTAGACCAATTACAGGAATTTCTGGCTCATCTATTGAGTGATGATTGGGCTTCCCTCAACGCTCTTTTAACCCTATTAAAACCAACAACGGAACCCTCAATAATATATCAAGCAGCAAAAAGTAAAATCATGGGGGGATTATCCGAACCTCGCATGAGAGAAGCAGGAAAGACTTGTCAACCCGAAAAGACTCCCATTATTTTTCAAATATTAGAACATCATCCAGATCGGCAACAATGGCTTCTCGAAGGATATGTTGACAATCAAGAGGCTAATCTGCAAACACTACTCATACGCGCATTTACTACTGTAAACGATCGCGTCACCATCAATCCCGATTCGATCAATCCATTTCAGAAAAGCTTACTCACCATTTTCGATCATAAGCCACAATGGCTAGAATCATTCATTTGCGTTTTTTTTATTTTTGCAAGTACTGATGACACTTCCTTTTTTTCCATAGAACATACAGAGTCTTTCATCTCATGGTATATCGGAAATAATGCCGCATCCCTCATGCGACGATTACAAGAAATTGAAAGAGCTCTTGCTCTCAAACCCCCTTCAGATTGGTTGTTAAGTCTGAACGAGCAAATAAGAAATTATTTGGTTTTAAAGAAAAATTCAGAACGGCTATACGCTATTGGCAGCACCATCCCTATTGATGAAACATCCTTATTCTTTGGAATAATAGGGTTTTTTAAAACAGATATTACCAGCCAAGAATTGGTTACTCGAACCCACATTAGGAATGATGCTCATCGACTCATACATGTTCTATCCGCCTGCGCTGATAACACCGAATTAAGAAATTTAGTTGTAACACGGCTGGGCAAAGAGAGCGCTGTTACAATCATTAGAAATCTCACAGAAACCGCTGAATCAATCGGGTTGTTTTTTGACATGATAACCGCGTTTAAAAAAAATCCCGACGTACAAGCCTCAATTATTCAAGCTTATATCAAACATGATCCGCATCCATTGATACGTGTTTTATCAGTCTGTGATCAACGCACTGTCTCGAGAGACTTGTTGTTGCTCCGATTGGGTCCAATGATGGCATGTCAAATCATCGGCAACATCCCGGATAGCATCGAAGATGCAACGGCTTTATTCTTAGATATGATCATCGCCTTTAAAGAAAACGCTGCAGCTCAAACATCGATCGTCCAAGCTTACATTAAAAACAATCCACGGCGACTCATGGCCGTTCTATCTACCTGCAATGGAAATACTGCCTGCTGGCACCTGGTAATAGATCGATTGGGCCAAACAGGAATAAAACAAGTCATCAAAAATATCTACGCTCAGTTATCACCCTCAGAAAACCCTCTTACTCCAGTAAAAACACTTTTCCTAGCATTCGATAAATATCCTGACGCACAAAAAGAATTATTGGAAACTTTTTTAAGCAATTTACACTCCGACAGCGAGCAAGGCGTTCAAGCTATAATGATCTTAAACGACGCAAATCAACAAGCGTTACAAATGCTTATCCGCAGTGGATTAGATTTATTCAATTTTTTAAAATTAATCAACAATGCATCGGAACGTTTTGCTCTTTTTTGTTTTTTTAAAGAAACATGCCCAGCACATCTGAAAAATATCTTACAAAACCCAAGCGAGAGACACAACATTCAATCGCTAGTCCCTAGGCGGTATTGGCATGAATTTTCGGATTTTTTTCAAACAACTGATGCTCAATCAGCATCACTTGCAGCGACAAGCACTTTTTCTTTTTTATGGTCGCACCCTCCTCGCGAGACTATCTTTACCCGTAGAGAAGAACTATTGAAAAAACCTCCTCCTTAGAATAAAAATTACGATAAATTTTCCAAAAAACATCCCAATCACACGCTATAATGACATGGAAACGCTGTTTGCATAAATCCAGTATTGAAAAAAAATATTTTGATGCTATTATTCGCATTCGTTCCCCGATAGCTCAGCCGGTAGAGCAAGTGGCTGTTAACCACTGGGTCGTTGGTTCGAGTCCGACTCGGGGAGCCAATTTCCAGATTCTCTTCCTTTCATCATTGCCTCAAACGGGCTATACAGCGTCAAATCAAGCTTTCCGCCCTGATAGGTCGAGTTCGATACTAGCAATCTAATCATTTTGCGTTTTTGCTCGATGTTTTGCTTTTTGAACAAGTCTGCCGCCTTTTTGGCGAGTTCGAGAATTAAATTGGCGTTTTGCAAATAGTTTGTATCCGCTTTTTGATGAGCCAGTAACTTCAAAGTTAATTCTTCTTTTTCATGAAGCCACTTGGCAGTCTGACTTTGCCAAAAATTTTCACTGATTTTCTGATCGAGCTTATCCAAATATGCCTGATCAATACGATCTTGCAACGTTTTAACTTGCCTCTCAAGCTGCTTCACACAGTTATTGTGATATTCTACCTTGTCGCGATAACTTTCGCGCAAGCCCCCTAAAATCGCTTCCTGTTCGTTTTCTGTAATTCGTATATTGCCCAGTAGTTTTTCAAACTCTAACTCAATATCTGCCTCTCTCAAGTAGGGCTGGTTGCACTTTCCTTTGTATCCTGTGCAATGATAATAAACATATTTCCCTTTTTTAATCTCGGCCGTTAAAGCACATCCACACACACCGCAGCGCAACAAACCACTGTAGGCAAAAATACCTTTTTTAGATTTGTTTTGATGGGGGCGACGAAGCATATTTTGAACCTGTTGAAATAATACTTTTTTGATGATGGGTTTATGCTTGGCATTTTCATATTTCTTGCCTTTCCAATAAAAAACACCCGTGTAAAATTCGTTTTTCAGCATAGTTTCAATGGTGCTTTTATGGAAATTCTTACCGCCACGATAGATCATCCCTTCTTCAAGCAACTTTTTTCGGATTGTCAAAAGCGAATAATCCCCCGTCGCATATAACTCAAATAGCCGTGCAATGAACGGCGCAGCGTTTGGATCAATCGCTATCACTTTTTTCCCATCCGCTGCAATCTGATTGATATAGCCATAAGGTGCAAAAGACGGATAAACCCCTTGCTCAGCTTTTTCTACCATGCCTTTCCGAGTTTCTTCCGAAAGATTATCGACATAATTTTTCGCCATCAGGGCTTTTATTCCAAAAATGAACTTTTCATTGGAACGAGAATCTCGGCTTAAAACTACATTTTCTTTGACCAAATGAATAATCATATCGGAATGCTCAATGAGACGATCAATGAGTGCATAGTCCGCAATATTCCGTAAGAGGCGATCTGTTTTTTCCACCAAAATATGTTGGATCGTTTTGTGTTCTTCAGCGTAAGCAAGCATTTTATTAAACTCAGTACGTCCCGCCTTTTTCGCCGTTTCAATGTCGGTAAATTCTTTTTGAACTGATAGACTATTTTTTGAAGCATACTCGCGTAAAAACTTCAGCTGAGATGGAATTGAGTAACCTTCGGCTTCTTGTTCTTTGGATGATACGCGGGCATAGATAAGGGCATTAACCATTTTGGTTCTCCATTAATAAATACGCTCCATTCACGTTAAAAAATATTGCAATACAACCGCTATAAGTGTTGCTGCTGCAGTTGCAAAGGTCGCCCAAACGCCCCATCTTAGCCATTTCCTATCTGCAGCCGCTTCTTTTTGAATTGTTTCTCTCTTTTCTAGCCCTTCTGCCGCGGGTAACGACATGCCCATTTGAAACTCACGATAAAAACAAGAATTGCCGCGAGGATTTTTATCATTGCGCTCTATAGAAACAATCGCTAACCAAAGCATCCCTCTTAACTTTTCAGTTTCTTCAAAGCTGAATTGCGATACGCTAATTTTTTTGTTAATCACAGATACAAATTCATTTTCATCCCAAACACCTTTACCACAACAAAGAAACGTACGGTAATCTGTTAGAAGATTTTGAATCGAATAAAAGCTTCTCTCCTCCATTATTTTCAAGCATTCTTTTCGAGTGAGAGAACGACGCCAAGGTCTTTGAAACGTATCATCTGCATAAACACAAAGAAAGTGGCACCCTAAACAGTTTTTTCCTACATCACTATTTCTCTGCATTTTATGCCCCGGTTATTTTCTTCTTTAGCCTGTCGATAGTTTGTGCATGGTAAACTCGATAATTATTCATCGGATGCCGCATGGCTTTAAGCTTTCCTGCTCTATCCCAACGTCTCAGGGTATCAGGACATACATCAAGCTCCTTAGCCGCCTGCCGAACTGTTAATAGTTTTTTGTCCATATTCCCCATTACGCTCAATTTTAAAAACATTAGACAAGATTATGCTTTTTCCATCTGTGAAAGCAACTCTTTTAGTTCTTTTTTTGTAATGGGTTTATCGTCTTCATACGTACCTAAGCTCTTAATGATTTTCCCTTGATTATCTAATGGGATTTTCCCATAGCTCGTAACGGTCGTCATTGGGCTACTGTGTCCAAAGTTTTGACTCCAAGCCTTTAAATGCTCAGGAGTCTTACATAATTCATATAAAAGCTGCGTAAGCGTGTTCCTGAAAGCATGTGGCGTATAACGGAAAAAACCCGCTGACTCGAAAGCCGTTTCAACTATTTCTCGAATAGGTGTTGTAGACTGCCAATGTCCTCCATCCAAATGCTCACAAATAAATTGATTGTTTTCATCAAGCTCTAAGTGTGTTTTCGGAAATAGTGGTGAGTCATAATCAACATGCTTCTCATTTTTTAAAAAATTAACCCAGTCAACAAAAATATCTCTAAACAGATCACCTACCGGAAAAAAATAAGTCGTTATCTTCTTACTAGATTTTGTTTTAACATCGTTAGGATCTTGGACAACATACCCTTCTTCAAGGAAAACATGTTTCATTTTTAAAGAGGCAACGGCATTAACTCTCGCCCCCGTCAAAATAAGAAAAGCAATTAAAGCTCTATCTCGCTTTTGAATTTCAGTTTCTGCAGGCATCTTTTTAATCACACACTCAATTTGCTCTAAAGTCGGGTACTGTTTATCACTTGGACTATTGGCAATCTGCTTGTCTTTATCGGACAAATTAAAGTAAGCAATATCTGGCAAATGAATTTTGCTCTTATAGCCAGCCTGACAAGATACCCATTTAAAAAAATCCATTAGATATCTGGTCGTATGCAACAAATATGTTTTGCTAACAAGCTTGTTTGTCTTCTTGTTTTTTTTCTTCATCAGTTCTTTTTTGAAATCAATAGCAAACTCTTTTTTAAAGTTTTTAAAATCCTGAAAATTCGTGATTTCTTCAAATAGATATAAAGCCGCCCTTATGTTGTCTATGGTCTTCTGAGATTTGCCATTCGCCTCTTTCTCCCACTCAAAATATTCGCGTTTAATTCTTTCATTTCCTGCATTAAATAATT
>MGXI01000023.1 GCA_001801315.1 Gammaproteobacteria bacterium GWF2_41_13
CTCGCCTGCTTAAAAGACGAGCTTAAAAAATGCGGCATACAAATCACGGAAGTGCACCTTCTCGAGGACGCGATTGTTTTATTAGAAGAAAATGCGCGAATTCAGGCGTTTTTACTCGACTGGGATGATTTTGATTTAACCACTTTCGATACACTCGCACAAAGCACCTGCGGTTTACCCATTTTCGCTTTGGCGAATCGACATTCTGAACTCGACATTAATCGATCCGATCTAGCCTTGAATATTGATTTTCTACAATATGATAACGGACTCGTCGCGGAAGACGCACGTCGCATTTGGCAAGCCATTCAAGCGTATCAGCAGGAATTATTGCCTCCTTTCACAGAAGCTTTGATGTCTTATGTGAAACAAAATAAATATACCTTTTGCACACCCGGTCATTTGGGTGGATCGGCTTTTCAGCGCTCAACCGTTGGCGCGTTATTTTATGATTTTTTTGGCCCCAATATTTTTAAAGCCGATGTTTCAATTTCCATTCCTGAACTAGGCAGTTTATTAGATCATTCTGGGCCGCATCGAGAAGCAGAAGAATTTGCTGCGCAAACGTTCAATGCTGATCGTACTCTCTTTGTGATTAACGGCACATCCACGTCAAATAAAATTGTCGGGATGTACGCCGCTGCCGATGGCGATACTGTCTTAGTCGATCGCAATTGTCATAAATCCATTGCGCATTTCATGATGATGACGAATGTCACGCCACTTTATTTAAAACCGACACGTAATGCCTATGGTATTTTAGGCGGTATTCCCGTACGAGAATTTACATTCGCCGTCATTGACCAAAAAAGAAAAGCCATCAATCCTGATTTACCTCAACCCACTTATGCCGTCATCACTAATTCTACATATGATGGCTTATTATATAACGTGGGAACCATTGCCGATCAATTAAAAAACATTCCGCACTTGCATTTTGATAGTGCCTGGGTCCCTTACACTAATTTTCACCCCATTTATCAAGGGAAATTCGGCATGGCTTTAACGCCTGCCACCGATCAAGTCATCTTTGAAACACAATCTACGCATAAATTATTAGCTGCTTTCAGTCAGGCCTCGATGATTCACATCAAAGGCGCACATGATGAAGAAGTTTTAAACGAATGTTTTATGATGCACACCTCAACCAGTCCGTTTTATCCAATCGTCGCCTCTTGTGAGATTTCAGCCGCTATGATGAAAGGAAAAGGTGGCACTCAACTCATGCAGAAAACACTAACTCGTGCACAAACTTTCCGACAAGAAATTAAACGACTATTTCAAGCAAATAATGATTGGTATTATGACGTCTGGCAACCTGATGACATTGACTCGTTGTCCTGCTGGGAACTAAAACCAAATGATGCGTGGCATGGTTTTAAAGACCAAGACGCCCATCATTTATTTTTGGATCCTTTGAAAATTACGCTGTTATTGCCGGGACTCAAACAAGGAAAATTTGAATCCCTGGGTATCCCCGCCAGTATTGTATCAATGTATCTCGATGAGCACGGCATTATCGTTGAAAAAACAGGCCCCTATTCTATGCTGTTTTTATTCAGCATCGGTATTACGCAAGCCAAATCAATGAAATTATTATCGGTATTAAATCACTTCAAACAAGCTTTCGATAGTAATTTATCGATCAAAGAAATATTACCTGCGCTCTACGAAAAAAATCCGGCCTTTTATTGCTCAATGCATATACAAGAATTAGCTGCAAAAATTCACCAATTGATGCAACAACATAATCTACCCGATTTGATGTACCGTGCATTTGATCGCTTGCCTGAGATGGTGATGACCCCTCATCAAGCGTATCAACGCTTACTCAAAGGCCAAACAAAAGTGGTACGATTACGAAATATGATCGGGGAAACAAGCGCGGTTATGATTTTACCGTATCCACCCGGCGTACCCCTCATCATGCCTGGCGAACGAGTTACCGAAGAAACAAAAGAAGCGCTAGAATATTTGATTCTCCTCGAAGACATTGGGCGCACATTGCCTGGATTTGAAGCTGATATTCACGGATTAGTGCTCGATGAAGAAGGTTATTTTACCGTGAAGGTAATTAAAAACTGAGGAAGAAAACCACCTACCGTCATTTGCGAGACACGCAGTATCGATTCTTTCGTCATTGTGTAAACCAGCACAAAACTACGGAAGCACCGGCAGGTAATGCAGACTCGACAAAATTTGTAGCCCAATAAAACCAACACTCAAAATCATCAGGCCAATCAAAATCCACGGCCCACCCCCCACGCGATAAAGAGAAATCGGTGTTGCTCGCTTGCGTAATTGATAAACGATTAACACAGGCAATAAAATAGTAATAATAATCACGAAAAAAGAAGCATAGCCCAACGCCCTGATAAATCCTTCAGGATAAAATAAAGCAAAAACCAGCGGCGGAATAAACGTTAATAAAGCGGATTGAAACCGGCCCAATCGTGTATTCGACCGATGGAATCCATCCGCTAAAAAATCAAACAGCCCCAGCGCAACACCAAAAAATGAAGTGGTCATTGCAATATCGGCAAATCCATTGATGCCATAGCATAACCACTTACTATGCAATAACGCACAAAGCAGTTGAATAAATAACCCGACCGACTCATGCGCTTTTGCAACCGTTGAAAAACTATTCACCCCATATAATGGCACAATACCTAAAGTAACAAGCAGCCACAAAAAATAGACAATAAACGTGATTGTCGTTCCCGTGATAATTATTTTTTTCAATGTTTTAGGCTCTGGGCCAACATAATTAACCAAGCTCGGAACGACATTATGAAAACCGAAGGCACAAAGAAAAATTGTCGTTGCTGCTAATAAATATTTTGAAGAATGCCCCGGGTAGCCGTCGAATAAATGAATCACATTGATATGCGGCAACATGAAGGCAAATGAACTCGCTAATAAAATCCCTTTCACACTGATTAACATACGATTGCAATAATCCACAACGCTCGTACTCCAAAAAATGGCTGCCCCTAACACACCAGTAAAAAGCAATGAATTCATCCAATCAGGTACATGAAGACCTATTGACTGGAATAAGGACGCGATCAATGATGTGTTACCCGCAATATAGGCAGCAGTTAAGGCATACATCAACATCAAGCAAGAAATCCATGCGCCTACTTGGCCAACAATGCCCAGTGTTGCCTTAGCCATAGTACTAAAATTATTTTCGTACTGCTTAAACCTCAGCGTCGCTTCTAATAACAGCAAAGCAGTAAATGTCATTAAAATCCAAACAGCGGTCAACAATAATACAGCCGACAAAAAACCTGCCGCGGCACTGATGATGGGTAACGCCAACATACCTGCGCCAATGGAAGTCCCAATCACAATCAAGGTGCTACCAATTACTTTACTATGATTCATCTAAATTCTCTTTGAGCTTAGACGAAAAACGATCTGCCTTGCTAAAGTCCCATATTTCATCTTTTCGCCTTCGTTAATTGATTTTCTAATATCATGCCTAGACTCTCATCTTCACGATGAGTAACAGCGCGCGCCTATCATGATCAACATTCATCATCAGGTCAAATAAAATCGATGATCACAGATAGCCACGAGGTTGCCTCCTCAAGCCATCTCCGGCACAATGCGACGTTTTTAGAATAACAAGACAGACCCTATGAAGCAAACAACCTTTTTTTTAAACGGCTCAGAAAGAACCTTGGCGATTGCCCGCGCAATAGAAATGTCTGATCGCTTGACCGTTATTATCACGCCCAATAATTTGATGAATTTCACACTGGAAAATGAACTGAAATTTTTCTCAACCAAAACAATTTTCGTTTTTCCGGATTTAGAAACATTGCCTTATGATCACTTTTCGCCTCATCGCGATATTATTTCTGCACGACTTTCTTTACTTGGCCATTTGTCGACGCTCAAAAACACCATTGTAATCGCCTCAATCAATACACTCTTGCAGCGTATTGCCCCACCTGATTATTTGGCGTTGTACAGTTTGTCGTTACAAAAAGGACAATTATTACCGCTCATGCAATTTCGGGAGATGTTGAACAAAAGCGGTTATCGATTTGTTTCCGAGGTTTTCGAGCACGGGGATTATGCAGTACGCGGTTCATTGATCGATCTATATCCCATGGGCAGCGATTATCCTTATCGTATTGATTTGCTCGATGATGAAATTGATAGCTTGCGCACGTTTGATCCTGAAACCCAACGATCGATTCAATCAGTTGATACCATTCAATTACTACCGGCGCATGAATTTCCAATGACACCCGAAGCAATTCAGCATTTTCGAGAAAAATGGCGCGATCGTTTTAGCGGAAATCCAATGCAATGTGATTTATATCAATCGGTCAGTGAAGGTCGATATGCTGCAGGACTTGAATATTATTTGCCGCTTTTTTTTGATCAGCTGGCGACATTACTCGACTATTTACCGAAGCATGCTCTCTTGTTTAAAATTGATTCTTTGACTGCATCCGCCAACACGTTTTGGCAGGAAATTCATAGCCGTCATGAACAACTCAATTATGATCGCGAACGCCCTATTCTTTCGCCCGACGAAATTTTTATGACTCCTGATGTCTTGTTACAACAAATCGATACGTTCAAGCATATCGATATTAAAAAAAATTCAACTGGAGAGAATTTTTCAACCGACCTGTCTATTGATTACAAAGCCGCTCAACCACTTCATCAATTAAGTCACTTTTTGACGGCGCAACAAACCACTGGAAAACGTATTTTATTAACCGCGGAAACGCTCGGCCATCGTGAATCACTCTTAAAATTATTAACAACGATTGATATCCATCCCGTACTCATTTCTTCGTGGACAGCTTTTCAAACTATGCCTGCAGAATCGATATCACTCGCCATTGCTTCTATTGAAACCGGCGTGATGCAAGACGACTATCTCATCATTCCTGAAAATCAATTATATGGTCAGCGCGTTGCATCACGGCAATCGCGACAAAAAAAGAAAACCGAACAAAACGACCTGCTCGTCCGTAACTTGGCTGAATTAGCGATCGGCGATCCTGTCGTCCATATCGATCATGGCATTGGACGCTATCTTGGTTTGCAAACGATGACCATCGATCAAAAAACCGATGAATACTTAACACTCGAATATGCAGAACATCATAAACTTTACGTGCCCGTTTCATCGTTACATTTAATCAGTCGATACAGTGGTGCTTCAGTGGAGCATGCTCCTTTACATCATCTCGGTAATCCGCAATGGGAAAAAACGAAGCGCAAAGCCCAAGAAAAAGCACGCGATGTGGCCGCAGAATTATTAGCGCTTTATGCACAGCGTCAAACAAAACGCGGATTTGTCTTTCAATTGCCCGAAGCAGAATATACGGCTTTTTCAGAAAGTTTTCCGTTCGAAGAAACGCCTGACCAGAAAAATGCCATTGAACAAGTCATCCGGGATATGTGCTCGGAAAAAACGATGGATCGACTGGTCTGTGGCGATGTGGGTTTTGGTAAAACAGAAGTTGCTATGCGCGCCGCTTTTTTAGCGACGCAAAATCATCAACAAACTGCAGTGCTTGTACCGACCACTTTACTAGCCGAACAACATTTCGAAACATTTAAGGATCGATTTGCAAACTGGCCCGTTCGCATCGAAGCCATTTCCCGATTTCGTTCGTCGAAAGAGCAAGCGAGTATTTTAAGCGCGTTAAAAGAAGGGAAAATTGATATTATTATTGGCACCCATAAACTATTGCAAAAAGAAGTTGAGTTTCAAAAACTGGGATTATTGATCATCGATGAAGAGCATCGATTCGGCGTACAACAAAAAGAGCAAATCAAATCATTACGCGCTGAAGTGGATATTTTATCGCTCACAGCAACCCCTATTCCGCGTACTTTAAATATGGCGCTATCGACCTTGCGAGATTTATCTATCATCGCGACCCCCCCTGAAAATCGTTTGGCAATCAAAACTTTTGTGTGCGAAAAAAGAAATTATCAAATCCGTGAAGCAGTCTTGCGCGAAATCTTACGCGGCGGGCAAGTGTATTATTTACACAATGAAGTCGCGACGATTCACCGTACAGCAGGCGCTTTGGCCGAACTGATTCCCGAAGCGAAAATTGAAATTGCGCATGGACAAATGCGAGAGCACGAACTCGAGCAAGTCATGGTAAATTTT
>MGXI01000024.1 GCA_001801315.1 Gammaproteobacteria bacterium GWF2_41_13
AAAAAACAGCAAAACCATTTAACCCCATCAGCGAAGATTTTCGGTGCTTACTTTTAGCGGATTTCAATAGCGCTTTGATTGAAATACAAAAAGAGTTTGTGCATCAGCTCGAAAGCCCCACAGACATTCAAGTTATTACCTATAACGAATTGCGCCTTCACTTAGAAGAACTTGAAAAGCGATTTATTACGTTGCAAAAAATACCCCTCTGGATCGGTTCGGAGAAATTAGCCTATCAAACGCTATTCAAAGATCTCGAGCGTTTTCGAGAAAACTTATTGTTCCAATATAAAGCTGAACCTAGAAAAAAATACTGGGTTGAGATACCCGAAAATAAGCGAGCAGAAGGCCTTAATTTATCCCACAGGATGATTCAATGGATACAAGCCGATCAAACGAAACTTGCACCCCTCATGGCCAGTGATTTGAGCAACCAGCATACAGAGATTATTCAGGCGCACGTCGAATTTTTAGTTCAGCAACGATCCAACCCTCAAACCTATAATGAGCATTACGGTCTATTGCCGTTTTATTGGCAGCCCCAATTCACCGCCAGTTTACCGCATGAAGAATATGCGCGAGTTCGCCCGCTGTTAGACTGCCATCCCTTACCCGACGGCACAAGACCGAGTGTCATGCGAGAACGAGCCCAATTTGAAGAGGGACTCAAAGAACTATTCATTCCTGCTGTTCCTGAACCTAGAACAACAGAACCTGTGCAAAATCCGCGAGATGAAACAAGTGAGATCACTTTATCTTATGCAACCTTTACGGAAAGACAAAAAGTGAGCGGTCGATTAAAACCCGAAGTCGCCGCCCAACTCCAGGATATTCCTGCCCGCTTAGCGGCAGAGCGTCCTCGAGGTGCCGAAGATGATCGATCCCATAATCATTTAGTCATCCCGATCATGATCAATGGACAAGGCTATCACGTCAAAGTATGTCCCGAATTTCCTGCTTTCGAAATAGCCGTTTCGTCCTTGTATCAATTAATGATCGGTTACGGCGTCCCTCCGTCTGTTCTTGCGTGCATCACGATTGCCGGTAAAGATTATCCCCTCCTTATCTCAAAAACCGTCCTCGGAGAACGACTCGATCAATACTTTAAAAGAAATCCCAATCCACCGATCGACAAACATCGCTTCAGTCAACTGGTCCTCATGTGTATCTTGTTAGCGCAAGAAGATGGAAAACCCCCCAATTATATCTATGATCCTCTGCTACGAATGATTATCAGCGTCGATAATGATCACGCTTTCGTGCTGCCCGTTCTTGAAAGAATGATTGGACGCGACCAAATTCTGATTAAAACCATTCTATTTTGTTTTGATCAAATGAACATCCCGTTGACACAAGAATCTATCGAAGAATTCTTAACGCTCGATCCCGCTTATATATTAGATCATTGGCTCAAAGGGCTACATACTTACGCTAATCAAGCTAAATCGCTTTTCCAGGCGGCTGATGTGAGAACGTGGGGAAGCACGCCGATTCCTAAACCCACCGAAAATCGATATTACCAAAACAGTATTGTCGATTTTCAATTACCACCCCGATTAGTCAGCCGACTCTATCAACAAATGATCATGATGCAGCAGTTATTAAAACAAAATTCCCAGATCACACCTTACGAACTGCTCAGTCTTTTAGATCCACGTATCAGGAATTATTACGGCAGACTATTAGCATTACCTGAATCGGTCCCTGCACGATTCGAGCATATCGCCAGAGAACTCTACGGCCCTGTGCTGCAATCCACCCAATATTTAACCATCGTTCGAAGTGTCAGCAGTCGAATCCTCCCATCAACAGGAAGCTATACTATTCCGCAAGCGCAAAGAGAATTAGCGTTAGTTGAGCAGCAATACAATCTTGTTCATTGGATGAAAGCAAGACTCGAGAGTGGAGAGAATCCTCAAATCCTAGAAGGCTTATTTCCTTATTTTCAAGTACAGATTATCAATCAGCTGGATTGGAAAAAAATCCCGCCAGCATATCAAAAAATGATTCTGGTGTTATTAACCGATCCAGAAATCAGTACAGTGACGAGAAAATTGATCTTTAGAGGATGCGACGCTTTAACCAGCGGCGTATTAGAAAAAATTCTCGCCAAAAAAACTTATTTGCAAATTTTAGTGATTGAAGAGTGTCCATCACTACAGCATGCTATTTTGCCCGACTTGCCGCAATTACAACGCTTAAGCATCCGAGGATGCGGACAATTCAGCGGGATTCGATCATCACAAAAAACAAAACTCGTTTCATTAGATCGACTGGCAAGATTAACGATAGAGGATTGTCCCCGTTTAATATTCATGGCTATCAATCTCAATCATCCGATCGATGAATGTTATCCGGTTGAATTCGGGATACGTCAATATCAGATGCAGCGCTATGATTTAGCAGAACGTTTTTTAAAAATAACCTTAGAAAAATGGCCTGCATCAAAACCCCATGAATTTCGATATGTAGAAGCTTGGTATTACCGCGGATTAACAGCACTCTATTTAGGTCAAAGAGAAGCAGCACTTAAATACTTCACGCGCATGATGCAAGGAAACATCCTATTGTTAGGCAGTTGTTTGAAAGAAGGCGAGCCTCATCCCAGATTAGCAGAACAGCTCGAACGATTATGGACGGAAAACACACCTTTTTACGGTTCAATGGTGAATATGAAAGTGTATTTATTTCCACGCTTTAAAACTGTTTTAACGGCTTTTGCGAGACCCGCGCCTTTTCCCGCTTTGTTTGGAGCCGCTATCGCCCCGTTGTCTGAAGCGGCAATAGAATCGTTAGCGGAACGAATAGCCATACCAGAATCGATACAAAACCCGAATGATATAGGAAATTTATTTAGTACCTTGCGATTGCAAACAACCAGTACTCAGTGGCATCAGTTTTTTAAATTGCCGACTGTACGAGGAAGATTTCAGAATCATCTCAAGCAGCTAATGCAAATGGAACAGTATTCGCCAAAAGATTCTGACGGAAATTTTCTCTTTCGTATCGATTGTGTTAATGTGCTTAATGTGGCTTGTTGTGGACTTTATTATGGAGAATTTATCAAGGAAGGATTGGAAGAGGCAACTCGATTCAGGGTGGAGAGTGGGAGTTTGGCCGCGTATATTGAGTACTCAAGTTTATATTTCAAGGAAACCACAACCAATTTCCACTTTCATCCTATTTTTCGGTGGATACCTGAACAGCCTTATCTCTATCACCAGACCAGATTAATTAAACCTTATCTAAATTCATGCCGCGCCGCTTTGCTTTTTCAAAGTCCCAAAAGGTTTGATGATACTTTACAAGCCTGGACTGATTGGGCTGACTATCTTTTTGAGAAGATCGATTGTGTTTCTTTGGTTACTTTTAGTGACAACGCAGAGTCAGAGAAAGCAGAAGTAATGCGTTTTGTGGAGTGGATTAAAAACAAATTCTCTTTGGCTGATCATCACGTTCATCATATTCAAATTCCTTCTACAGAAAGTTTACCGCCACAAGAGCTTTACAGGGCATTGACAGGAATCGCGAATGGGCGGTTTGAATTCGAATCCTCTCCCAAAGATATGCCAAAATACACGCCTGCAAGTCCAAAACCTCGCCCTGGATTTTAAATGATTTTATTCGTTTTTGGGATCAAAGCGTTTATTCCCTTCATCATATGTTGCAGTTGCGAGAACTATTACAAGACGCTCAAGCGACGAAGCAATCCACTCTCTCGTCATTGCGAGATATGCCCGAAGCAATCCAGAACCGAAGCTGGATTGCTTCGGGCATACCTCGCAATGACGAAGAATTGAATGCTTCTGTCATCCCGCGGCTTGACCGCGGGATCCAGTTTTGATTCTTACTTCGACACTGCATGTTTCGCAATAACGATAATCTATCGGCACCGATTCCTTACTCTTAAGCCCATGCCATAAACGTCTGTTGAATTATCTCAAATTACTGAGTAAAACTACTCACAGCATTGAGATAATTTAAGCTCCATTTTCACCAAGAGGCTTTTATGTACCAAAGGGCGCCCTTTATGGCCACCCAAAAAATGGCGAGAGCCTTCGAGATTGGGCGCCCCTACAGGCAGATCAAAAAATCATCCGAAATCTGAACGTTCTTATATCATCACGATCGCCGTGAATAATTGCGGCGTTTCTGTACAGCACTTCCCCTTTTGAATGCATTAAAACAGCGCCTTGGCAGTAGCAATCGGCAAAAATAATTTACATTCATGGTGCACAAAAGGAATAAAACCATATCGCCTATAAAAGCGCGCTGCCTTTTCATTTTTTGCCTCCACAAGAACTACCATAGCCGCCACTTCTTGACTGGATTTTACACTCCGTCGTAAAGCATCCACAATTAACAACTCACCCAAGCGATTTCCATGAAAGCGCTCATCTATGGCAAGCCGACCTATTAAAATGGCTGGAAATAGCGGATATTTCGGCAATCTCCGAACGATATTTTCTGAAAATTCTCCAGCATCGATTGCCAGAGAGGATAACGTATAGTAACCAATCACTTCCGCGCTTTTTTGTTGAGTTAAAACAAAAGTCGTTGAAAGATATCTTTTAATATCTTGACTGGCTTGTTGCTGCAAATATCGATTTAGACTTTCAACACCACAAGAAAACTTTTGACGATTATGTTGTTTCGTCAAAAGTTGTATGTTGTACTGAGATAAATTTTTCATCGCGCCATTTTAATCTCTTTTTTGTAGCGCGTTGCGGCATTCCTTAACGCTTTATTAGGGGTCGGTGCTTTTATCAAAGCCTGAATAAATATTTTGCGATCCCGTCCAGTCAACCCCAATATTTCATGTTCCCGCACAATACGCAGCGCTGCCTCTTGCAAGGTATTTACAACAAAATCTGTCAAAGAACGCCCTAACAAATTTGCAGCTTGCTGAAAAAGATATTTTTGGTCATCATTAATTCTGGCCTCTAACCGATTAATCTTTGGCAGTTTATGCGTCAAAGATGAAACGTCCTGCGCTACTTCCATTCTATGATCCTCACGAATAAATAAAGCGAAATTGTACGGCAAATTGCCGATTATTGCAAATAGCAAC
>MGXI01000025.1 GCA_001801315.1 Gammaproteobacteria bacterium GWF2_41_13
GTTCTCTCGCTAAAGTAGGTCATCGCCAAGCTCCTTAATCCCAGTATTTTCTTTTTTTATTCCTTTCATCTTGTCGTTTAAGTTATCGTATTGATCTGTCAACCTGCACAATATCGAAAACAAAATTTATGCTGCTAGAAGCCGTTTTATTGTTTTATGGGCTGCATATTGAATCGGACTTGCAACTGCAGTCTGATATTTTACAATCATAATATGAGGTAGACCTGAGGAAATGATAACCGCAGCTCTGCGCCGTATGTATCCAAAAATTACCATCTCATCAGATTTGATAGAGAATATTTTAGACAGCAGCGAAAAAAGTCAGCCCGATAATCTCGCTGCAAGATTCATAGAACTCTCTCATTTTATTAGGTCTTGTGCTAAAAGTTGCAGGAGCGCCGCTTCGATCGGGTTATCATCATAGTCACCCCAGCTCTTTCATTTTGAGGGATCAGGGATAATTTAAAGCTATTTAACCAGGGTCTGGTTGGCATTTTTTCGTGGATATTTTAGCTGTTTTTTTTTCATCTTGTAATGGCGCATTGAATTCATTTTGAGTAAGTGATAATTGGTAAACGATAAGAGGGGCTTTTTATGAAGATAAAAGTGATCGCTTTTGATCAAGGCGGGATTTATATCGGCGTTGATTATGATGCGACGATCAAAGCATTTGAAAAACTTGGTGCGACGAATGCAGGCGCGCTTTATACACAAGCGAATCAGTCAGATGTGATCGATCAATTTGAGCGAGGGAAAGTTGCCCCGGCGCTTTTTTGTGAATACTTAAGAGAGACGTTGAAAAATTTGCGAGCCGATGTTTCGGATCAGCAGTTATATGATGTATGGAATGCAATGTTAACCGGCGTTATTCCAGGCGTGTTAGAATACATTAAAGAATTGCGAGGGCAAGGATATATCACTGTTGTGGTGAGCAATGCGGATATTATTCATCACAGAGGTGTTGAACAACAGTTGGATGAGGCGGGCGCAAGACAATTATTTGATATGGAATCTTTTGATGCGAGATACATTTCCTATCAGATCGGCCACAATAAACCTTATGCAGGTATTTTTCGAGAGGTGACAAAACAATTGCAGCAGCAATTTCCACAAAAAAATATTCAACCGGAAAATATTTTATTTATCGATGATTCTGAAAAACATTTGTCCGGTCGAAAGGGGCGAGAAGATGAAGGGGCAGCAATTGTGGGATGGCAGACGATGCATGTTTCGTCGAATTTGCCGGCCGATCAGTTCAAGAAAAAACTCATGGAAAGATTAAAAATATTGGGCGAACAGAAAGAATAAATGCGGGGGGTATTCCGTTAAAAATGTTAACAGAAAAGTTTTTTAATCGAGATGCTGCCTCTGTTGCCAAAGCGCTATTGGGCAAAGTTTTAAGAGCGCGATATCAATCTTGTTGGCTTTCTTCGATGATCATCGAGACTGAAGCCTATTATTTAATAGATAAAGCCAGCCATGCATCATTGGGATATACTGAAAAACGAAAAGCATTGTTTATGCCTGCCGGCACAATTTATATGTATTATGCGCGTGGCGGAGACTCATTAAATGTGAGTTGTCGAGGTGCTGGAAATGCGGTTTTGATCAAAGCGGGTATTCCTTTTTATGAAGGTGCTGATGATCAAGCGATGCTATCGATTATGCAGCAACTGAATCCAGTTAAAAATACGGCACGATTGCGATCAAAAGAAAAATTATGTTCTGGTCAAACATTGTTGTGTCGATCATTAGGGTTGTTTGTAAATGATTGGGATCAAAAACCATTTGATCGATCGCGATTTTATATTGAAGATGTGGCCTATCATCCTACTTCCATTATCCAAGCAAAACGGCTGGGTATTCCTAAAGGGCGTGATGAGCATCGATTGCTGCGGTTTATTGATAAAAACCATGTGGATTATTGTACAGAAAACCCGCTGAAGAAAAAAACACAACAAGAAGGGCGAGATTATGTTTACTTGTCTGATTAGATATACCGTGGATCTCAACAAGATAAAAGAATTTGAAGTGTATGCCCGCACATGGATTACCCTAGTTGAAAAATATGGCGGCATACATCATGGGTATTTTCTACCAGGAAAAGACGCCAACGATTTTCCAATAGATGCTTCTTTTAGTTTTCCCGATAGAGGTAAAAGCGGACCCAATAATACCGCAGTCGCTCTTTTTAGTTTTCCCAGTTTAGAAAGCTATGAGACTTATAAAAAAGAAGTGGTTAAAGATGAAAAATGTAAAAAAATAACAACATATTTTAATGATACAAAATGTTTTTTACATTATGAGCGAAGTTTTTTAAAGCCGATTTTTTCAGAAAAATAATTTATGAGAATGAGTGATTACAAATTAAACCCGATGATATGGATGATTATCTTCGGTGTGTTTTTGTTGCGTGTTGGCACATCGATGAGCATCCCCTTTATTGCTATTTTCTTGCATTTTAAAATTGGGATCAATTTAACAACGACAGGGCTCATTGTGGGGGCAGCGTATTTGCCTTACATCGTCGGAGGTTTTTTTGGCGGCGTGTTGTCCGATAAATATGGTCGGCGTAATCTTTTATGTGCTTCATTGTTTTTTTATGCGCTGACGTTTTTTGCTTTTGGTCTTTCCACTTATTTTTCTCACTTGGCTTGGATTGTGGGTGCTGTTTTTTGCGGGTTAAATTTACTGGCTGGATTATGTCGTATTTGGATAGAAACACTAACGCAAGCCATGTTGGCGGATTTAGCGACGGCCAATCAAAAGATAACTGCTTTTAATTTACGTTATACAGCGGCGAATGTTGGTAGTGCCATCGGCCCCATTTTAGGCGCCTATATTGGTTTTTCAGGCACATTTTTAGGATTTTATTTTACGGGCGCGATGAGCTTTATTTATTTCATCTTATTTATGATAGCGTCAAAACAATCGCATGATCAAATACAGCATGAGTCAAAAGAAACGATAACATTTAAAGAATCTGCTGCGGCGCTATGGCTCGATAAATCGTTATTGTATTTCATCTTGGGCGGTGTATTCGCTTACTTAGTGTATGTTCAGCAAGAATCAACGTTAGGCCAAATTATGGTGGAGCGCTTTGGCAATACGCATTTATTTGCTGCTATTTTAGCCACGAATGCCATCACGATTGTTTGTTTGCAGATACCGTTAACGACGTATTGTTTGAATAGGATATCATTGGCTTCATTGATGAAAGCGGGCTGCATCTTTTTAGCAGTAGGGATGGGCAGCGTTGCCTTTTCAGGAACGCATGCCGTGTTTTATATTATCAGCCAGGTCATTTTCACATTGGGTGAGATTTTTATTTTTTCAATAGGGGGCTTGTTTATCGATATGATTGCGCCAGTAAAATTACGCGGCGCTTATTTTGGATCGATGGGATTCCAATACTTAGGGAAATCAATTGGCCCGCTGATGGGGGGTGCAATATTACAAATGTGTGGTGGCGTTGTTATGCTGTGTTCATTTGCTGTTATTGCGATAGCGATGATGTTTTTTTACAGTAAAATTGGATCGCATAGGATTCAGGAGGGACTTCGATCGTAAGCTGAAGCTAATCATCAATTTTATTTTTAATGATAAAAAGCAAAGGAGATAAAAAATGCCAAGAGTAAAAATAAAAAACAATATCAATCTTTACTATGAAGAATACGGACAAGGGGATCCTATTGTTTTTGTTGCCGGATTTACAGCTGATCATTCGGCGTGGGATGCTGTTGCTAAAATATGTGCTGCGAAATATCGTGTTATTGTTTTTGACAATCGTGGCGTAGGGCAATCAGACTGCCCGGATTTTCCCTATACTGCAGAACTATTAGCCGATGATGTGAAAGCATTGTGCGAGGTGCTGGGTATAAAACAAGCTTATTTTGTCGGTAATTCGATGGGTGGGCAAATCGTGATGGCACTTGCCCATCGACACCCTGCGCTGATTAAAGCCATTGTCATATCTAATGCGGTCATGAAATCCGGAAGCTTCTTGGTTCGATACCAAGTGTTACTGGAAGCGCATCTTGCATTGATCAGACTTTCCAATGCTCAAAAAGAGTTTTCAACTAAAGCGAGGGAAATTTTTGCGAGAACAAATTTAGGATGGATTTTTTCAAGTGATTTTTTGAATCGGCCTGGCATGATTGAACAACAGATCAAGTGGGCAATAGAGAATAAATACCCAATAACAGAAAGCGGTTTTATTAATCAAATGAATGTGTTTAAGCTTTTTGATGCCAGTGCTTGGTTGCATGAAGTATATTGCCCTTCTTTGGTGGTGGCTTCTGAAAAAGATGGCATTCTTCCGCCAGAAGAAGTGAGGGCTATCGCGCAAATTATTCCTGATGCGCAATACTTCTCATTTGTTGGGGAGATAGGACATTTGCCTCATGTGGAACAACCTGACGAGTTTGCTCGACTCATTTTTGATTTTATTGCGACATTAAGTTGATGCCTTATGCTAAAGAGACGCCTCTATTTGTGAGCTGAATATTGCTAGTAATTCTAGTGCATCATGCGCGATAAATTGTGGGTTGGTCTTTATGATGGTGTCGCGATACCAAGATGTTTGCGCATGCGAGGCGCCTAAGAATCCTATGACAGGCATCCGCGCTGCTTTTGCTGCTTCGATACCGATGACGCTATCTTCGATGACCAAACAATTTTTTGGGTTAACTTTTCGTTGAGCGGCCGCATTCAAAAAAATCCTGCTACGTTAGTGGGTATTCCGCTTATTAGGGTGGGAAAAGAATAACTTTATAGGAAGAGCATTGTGATAACAGCGCGTGAAAAAATTAAAAGGGTGCGAGATGCTTTAGTAAGAGGGTGGCTTATTTTCCATTACTTCGTATAATTATAATCGAAATTGCTGAAGTGGCGTAACTGATATTTTGATGGTGCCGCGATTGCGAAATGACGATTCTGTTTTTTGCTTGGGCGCAGGTAAGATAAATCCGATAAGGAATATTGATATGAAAAAATGTTGGAAATATTGCGTT
>MGXI01000026.1 GCA_001801315.1 Gammaproteobacteria bacterium GWF2_41_13
GGATAGCGCGAGCATGAATAGAAAAAAGTGCCTCGGCGTGATCGGCGTTTCAGCAAAGTCCCTTTAAAACACTCTGGACAAGGAATTTCTGTGTCCGCGGGTTTTACAAGCGACTCGATAAATTTGCATTTCGGATACTGACTGCACCCAATAAATTTTCCATATCGGCCTTGTCGATAAATCAACGCGCCGCCGCATTGCGGGCACACTCGATCAGTAATCGGCTCGGGCGTTGTTTCTTCTTCGCCATCCATATTACGCGTGTAATCGCAATCGGGATAACCGGTACAACCAATAAACCGTTTGGCACGACCGAGTCGAATGGATAAGGGCTTGCCGCACTTAGGACAAGCTTCATCGAGCAATTCTTGTGTCACATCTTTGCGCTGAACTGTTTCTTCAATGGTAGCGATTTGTTGATGAAAGGGCTCCCAAAATTGTTTGAGGAGCGGAACCCACACCATTTCTCCACGTGCAACTGCATCAAGTTCGTCTTCTAATCCTGCGGTGAAAGCGTAATCCACATATTTAGTAAAATAGTTCGTTAAAAATTTATTCACGACTTTGCCAACATCTGTCGGATGAAATCGTTTTTTATCTAAAATCACGTATTCGCGTTGTTGTAGCGTCGAAATAATTGAGGCATACGTCGATGGGCGACCGATGCCATATTCTTCAAGTGCTTTGATCAAGCTCGCTTCACTGTAGCGTGGCGGTGGCTCGGTGAAGTGTTGATTGCCCGCAATATCGAGTAAATCAACAGCTTCGTTCAGTGTTAATTCAGGCAATAGCACTTCTTCTTTTTCCGGCGCAACATCATCGCCTAGACTTTCTTGATAAACACTCATGAATCCAGGATCCATAATCGTTGAGCCAGTCGCTCGAAAAATATTACCCGGATCGCCACAAGACAAATCAACTGAAACGGTATTGATTTTGGCTGGGATCATTTGACTGGCAATCGTGCGCTTCCAAATTAAATCGTATAATTTCACTTGATCTTGCGTCAGCGCGCTTTTAAGAAAAGTCGGCGTTCTAAAAACTGATGTGGGCCGAATCGCTTCATGAGCTTCTTGTGCATTTTTAGATTTTGTCTTGTAGACGTTTGGCGCATCGGGTAAATTTTTATCGCCATATTGTTGCTGAATAAAATCGCGTATTTCTTGTACGGCTTCCTTCGCTAAATTAGCGGAATCGGTACGCATATAAGTAATTAAACCCATCGGACCATCGTCTGTCTCGATCCCTTCATAGAGCTGTTGCGCCGTTCGCATCGTACGTTGCGCCGTAAAACCCAATTTCTGAGCTGCTTCTTGTTGCAATGTCGACGTCATAAAAGGGGGCGCCGCATTGCGCTTGCGTGTTTTCTTGTCGATATTCGCAACAATCAGCTTTCCTTGAGCTTTGGCTAATAAATCAGTTCTTATCGCATCAGCGTCTGTTTGATTGGAAATACTTAAGGTGTCTAATTTTTTATCTTGATATCGAATAAGTTTGGTTGAAAACGGTTGTTCACGTGCGGCGCAAGCCGCTTCGATTGTCCAGTATTCTTGTGATTTAAACGCATCAATTTCTGCTTCGCGTTCAACAATTAAACGAAGCGCAGGACTTTGCACGCGCCCTGCCGACAAACCACGACGTACTTTTTTCCAAAGAAGTGGCGATAAATTAAATCCAACCAAATAATCTAAAGCACGTCGGGCTTGTTGTGCGTTGACTAAATTCATATCGATCGTCCGTGCATGCTCGAGCGCTTCCTTCACGGCGGATTTAGTAATTTCATGAAAAACAATGCGCTCGACGGCTTTATTTTTTAAGCTGCCTTTTTCAGAAAGCATTTCATAAACATGCCACGCGATGGCTTCTCCTTCGCGATCCGGATCTGTTGCTAGATAAAGCGTATCCGCTTTTTTAAGGGCTTTTTTAATCGCATCGACTCGAACTGCATTTTTTTCGATTGGCTCGTAGCGCATAGCAAAGCCATTCTCGGGATCGACAGAACCTTTTTTTGGCAACAAATCTCGCACATGACCATAAGAGGCCAATACCTGAAAATCTTTGCCTAGATATTTTTCAATCGTTTTTGCTTTTGCAGGTGATTCAACCACCACAATATTTTTACTCATAATCGCTCTCTTTTTGTCCTTACGCTTTCAACCGAATATATCCGCCTGTAACTGATTTAATATAAGATTCTAATTCCAATATTAACAACATCGATGAAATGATTGCTACAGAAAACCCGCTTCGAATAACCAGCGTATCCATGGCGGTCGGCTCAAAGCCGATGCAGGATAGCAGCTTTCGATAATCTTTGTCTAGGGTAACCCCTGGCGGCTTATCCCTCTGAAATCGTCCATTCGACGTTTCAATCGTTTTTTTTGCTGAGTCTTTCTGCGGGGAAAAAGAGGGCAGTTCTTCGGCAATATCTTCAGCCGTTTCAACTAATTTCGCACCATGTCGAAGGAGATAATGACATCCTTTCGACAAAGGATTATGAATGGATCCAGGAATCGCGAAAATTTCTCGCCCTTGATCAGCTGCAAATTTTGCCGTAATCAATGACCCGCTCTTGATCGCCGCTTCGACAACCAAAACACCTGCACTCAATCCGCTGATGATGCGATTACGCCTCGGAAAATGTTCTTTTGCAGGGTGTGTTCCGAGTGGAAATTCAGATACTACTGCGCCAGATCTTGAAATAGACTCGGCAAGTGATTTATGTTGAGATGGATACATTTGATCAATCCCACAACCCAGCACGGCAATCGTTTTCCCTTGTGATAATGCACCTCGATGGCTCGCTGCATCAATTCCCATCGCTAATCCACTGGTAATAATCCATCCGCGCGCTGCCAAACAACTGGCAAACGATTCTGCCGTTTCAATTCCCATGGGCGTCGGATTGCGGCTTCCGACCATAGCAAGCTGCGGTTGTTGAAGCAAACAAACATCGCCTTCAACAAACAATACAATCGGTGGTGACGGAATTTCGCACAACAAACTCGGATAATGTTCATCCGCCAGCGTGATCAAATGATGATTGTTTTTTCCAAGCCACTCCAACTCTCTATCAACAGCCTTCCAATCAAAATCATGAATCTGCCGAATCAACGAATCGGAAAATCCGTTATCGCGCAGTCGCTGATCGGATAATTTAAAAACAGTCGCTAGGTCATCAAAACGCGCGGTCAATTGAGCAATATCTTTTGCTGACAATCCCTGCAATCGATTTAATGCGAGCCAAGTTTTATGCGCTGGGAATAAATTCATTAATTTCTCTTTTTGAAAAACGTTAGCAACCTAGGATGAATTCGGGATAATAGGTTCGGAAATTGAGCGTCCTTTCTCACGCAAGCAGTAGAGCCGCTAAATTAATCGTACGCGCTAACCGATAATATCGCCACCATAAGACACCGGCACCGAGAATCAGGGAAATTAACACGCCCAACCATAAACCGGCACCTTCACCATGAAACACAAATCCCAACAAATACCCTAAAGGCAAAGCAATGCCCCAAAAAATAATCACACTAATCCACATCGGCGTCCGCGTATCTTTAAGTCCACGCAAAGCCCCTAATGCGATGAAACGGATCGTATCCGCCACTTGCGCAATACCGCCGATCGCTAAAAACAAGAGCGCATGAGACACGATAGCGGCGGCATAAGGCTGGTGTATATCGAGATCTAGACCAATGAGTAATTGGGGACATCCAATAAAGAAAACACCGATTAATATTATCATGACGGTCAAACTTAGCCATAAATTAATTTGTGTCGCGCGCAAAATGGCGGCGCGATTATTTTCGCCAACAGCGCTTCCGACCTGAATGGTTGTTGCTTGAGCAAATCCCCAAATAATCATAAAAGCGATATTATTGATATACTGAATCGCGATTTGATGAGCAGCCAGTTGATCCGTTCCGAACTTCCCCATCATAAAAACCATGCCAAAATACATTGTCATTTCAACCGTGTACATTAAGCCGATGGGTACACCGACACGAATAATTTCCCAAAGATAAGGAACCTGAAAGCGCCAGCAATATGAAAAAATGTTATCTCGTCGAGTAGACGGGAAATAACAAACAGCCACAACCAATAAAATATCCATGAGTAAAAAGATCGCCGCAAAAGCATAACCAACTCCAACCAATCCCAATGCTGGGAAACCGAATTTCCCAAAAATAAGCACGTAACAAGCAAAAATTTCCAAGGGAACTTCGAGCAAGCTAAATAAAAGCACCATACGAGTCTTGGCAATCCCCATTAAATAATTTTCTATAACCACAAGAATACCCAGCGGAATAAGTCCTAACGCTAAAGCGTGTAAATAGGGGATCGCGACCAAAATAATAGCGGCATTTTGCCCTGTTATTCTCAACAGAAAAGCCATATTCCATAAAAGAATCATCGTCAATAGGCTAAAAATAATAGCCAGAAGAAATCCTTGTCCTGTCGCCAACTTGATGCCTTGGTGATTTTTTGCGCCATACGCCTGCGCAACTAGAACGCTCACCGCACCCAATAAACCGTACATAAAAACAATGACTGTCAGGTAAATATTTGAAACAATTGCGCTGGCCGCTAAGGAGATTTCCCCTAAATGAGCCACCATCACAGTTCCCATAAAACCGCTTGCAGATTGCACTAAACCCGTTGCAATCAAGGGAATGGCTAATCGCAACGATTGTTTAGCCACAATCAAAATAGACTCGGCCTGTAGATTCAATTTCGCCATAATCACCCTATTACACTCGACGGCGAGTCGATTTTTATGCCTATTGAAAAAAAAAGCAGTATACACAAAAAGAAATCAAAATCAAAAAACCTATTGTAATTGCCCCGCCTTGTGCTATGCTTATAGAGCATTGAACGCTATCTTTTGATTGCCAGCCCAACATGGGTTCTTCAAAAAAGTTTCTAGTGCAGTATTTAAATAAATCGAGGAATCAATCTCATGAAAAGACTCTATGTTGGAAATCTATCCTACACAGTTACATCTGATGACTTACAAGCGTTATTCGCTCAATTTGGTCAGATTGTCAGCGCGGAAGTAATCGAAGATCGCCATTCTGGCCGATCAAAAGGTTTTGGCTTTGTTGAATTCGAAGACGCAAGCCAAGCTGATGCAGCATTATCTCTCAATGGCCAAGAGTACAAAGGACGTAAATTACACGTCAGCTTAGCTAAAGAGAAAACCGAAAGAACCGGCGGCGGCGCTGGTCCTGGCGCTGGTGGATCCAGATGGCGCGGTAATGACCGTGGCGGTGATCGCCGTGGTAGTGGCGGTTTTAGAGATCGCGACGACCGCAGATAATATTTAACTTATTATCCACAAAGCGGATATTTTCTCACTGGAAATATCCGCTTTTTTTATGTCTTTTTTATTCGCGCATAATAAAAACCATCCATATTATCCTGGCCTGTTAAAATTTGCCGGCCAAAACATGTTTGTCTCCCCCATGAAGCAACAATGGGTTCGATTTTCGCTTCTGTTTTAGTTCTTAAAAATGCTTGAATCACTTCATCATTTTCCTGCGGCAGAATAGAACAAGTTACATATAATAATTTTCCCTTGGGTTTCAATAATAGCCATAACGCTTGCAATAAAGAGAGCTGTAAAACAGCATTTTGATCGATATCATCAGCCTGCCTTAATAATTTAATCTCGGGATGGCGACGAATAACGCCTGTTGCGGAACACGGTGCATCTAATAAAATACGATCAAATGACGCTTGATCCCACCACAATTCCGGCTTACTGGCATCCGCGCAAATCAATTTTGATTTTAAATTCAACCGAGTTAAATTTTCTTCAATTAGACGCATGCGGCTAAATTCTTGGTCGATGGCAACCACTTTTTTTAATCGCGGTTCTTTTTCCAGCAAATGACACAATTTCCCGCCAGGCGCTGCACAGGCATCTAACACATTTTGATCGGCCTCTAAATCCATTAACTCGGCTGCCAATTGTGCGCTGATGTCTTGAACCGACGCTTCACCTTCTAAAAAACCAGGCAGTGCGCTCACAGAAACGGGATTCTTTAAAACAATACCCGATGAAACAATAGAAGAAATTTCTGCTTCAATACCGGCGTCTCTCAATTTTTTCAGATAATTTTCTCTCGCCATTTTTTGCTGATTAACGCGCAAACTCATGGGAGGATGTTGTTGATTCGCTTCTAGCATCATTTTCCAATCATTCGGATAAACTTTTTTTAATGCGTCGACAAACCAAGCTGAGTGATTATCTTGCTTTAAGCCGAGCGCAAGAAAAACTTCTTTCTGTCGGCTAAAATTACGCAAGACTGCATTAATTAATTTACAAGCCCATTCTTTCCTCAAAAATCTTGCGGATTCAACCGTTTGTGAAATCGCAGCGTAATCAGGCGTTCGCATATAAATTAATTGATATAATCCGATCAAAATTAATACGTGAATATCCTGATCTTTTTCTGATAGCGGTTTTTTTAAAAGGGCGGTCAAAATAGATTCCAGCGTTTCATAAAAGCGTGCAACGCCATAACAAATTTCTTTGATAAACGCTTTTTCTGAAAACAAATAATTTTCCGTTAAATAAGTGGGAAAAGTTTTCGTAAAAGAAAGCTGCCTTGTCCAAAGATCATTTAAAATGCGAGCAGCTACCGCTCGAAGATCTTTTTTCATGACTCAAAACGCGAATGCGTTATAAAAAATTTTTTTTTACTGTTTAAAATATCGGCGATCGACAATATTTTCCCGCCAGCAAATTGCAGTTTTAACAATCGAAGGAGGCCTTTCCCTGTCACTACCTCTATACCGTTTTGATCACAATTCAAAATCGTTCCTTCAGCAGCCGTTGTTTTTTCCTCTCGTGGTTCCGCTTCCCAAATACGAATTACTTCATTTCCCAACACACTATGCGCAACGGGCCAGGGATTAAAGGCTCTGATTTTTCGGTCCAGTATTTCGGCTGATTCTTGCCAATTTAATCGCGCCATCGTTTTATCAATTTTTGGCGCATAACAAGCACCGGCTTCAGTTTGTGTAACAGGATTTAATGTGGCCAAATTTGCTAATACTTTAAGTAAGGCTTCGCAGCCTATTTTAATTAATCTCTCGGACAATGAAGCCGTCGTATCTTTTCGATCAATCAGACAACGCCTTTGAAGAAAAACAGGTCCCGTATCAATTCCTTCATCAAGACGCATAATTGAGACACCCGTTTCTGTATCACCGGCTAAAATAGCTTGTTGAATCGGCGCTGCTCCGCGCCACCTCGGTAATAAAGAGGGATGGACATTTAAAAAACCAAAATGAGGCATCGCAAGAATCGTTTTAGGAATAATCAATCCGTAGGCTACATCGATAACCACATCAGGCGCCATACTTCTAAACCAATTCAAGGTCTCTTCTGTTTTTAAAGAACTGGGTTGATAAAGAGAAATCCCGTGCCTCAACGCGACTTCTTTCACAGGCGTTGCTGCCACTTTTTTCCCTCTCCCTGTCGGTTTATCGGGTTGCGTTAATACCGCGGCAATTTTTACTTGCGCTTCGATTAAAGCGGATAAATGTTTGGCAGCGAAATCAGGAGATCCTGCAAAGATAATTTTCATAACATTGATTCTAATTCATTTTTCATCGCGAAAAAAACAAAAAGCCGCAGTGACGCGGCTTTTGTTTGAAAATAAAATGGAAGAAAAAAATTATTCTTTATCAGCCTTTTCGGATGATTTTTCTTTTTTCGAAGCGCTTTCTGGCATTTTGTATTTTTGCTTGAATTTCTCAACGCGGCCAGCCGTGTCAATAATCTTCTGTTGTCCTGAATAAAATGGATGGCATTTGTCGCAGACTTCGATGTTGAGTGATTTTTTTTCATTACTCAACGTAGAGCGCGTTTCGAATTTATTACCACAACTGCAAACCACTTTAATTTTATCATAAGCGGGATGTATTTCTGTTTGCATGTTTATAAAACCTCTCGTAAAACTACTCAACTAAAAAGGGAGCGTATGATAACGAACCCTTTTTATTGAAGCAAGTAAATAATCGCTCAACTTGCGCGAAAAGCGATCTGACACGTTTAAAAACTCGCTCGCATCTCATCTTTTCGCATTATTAAATCAACGTCACGATCAAAAGAGCGACGATATTGACGATTTTGATAAGCGGGTTGATGGCGGGCCCCGCTGTATCCTTGTATGGATCGCCTACCGTATCGCCCGTAACAGCGGCCATATGCGCATCACTACCCTTATTGCCGTAATGTCCATCTTCAATATGTTTTTTTGCATTATCCCAAGCTCCGCCGCCAATCGTCATTGAAATCGCAACAAACAACCCTGTAATGATCGTTCCCACGAGCAATCCGCCCAGTGCTTTTGGTCCTAAAAAGACACCCACTAATATAGGAATCACTACTGGCAGCAAAGAGGGGATGATCATTTCTTTGATCGCCGCTTTGGTTAAAAAATCAACCGCCTTAGAGTAATCAGGTTTTGCTTCACCGGTCATAATCCCCTTAATATCTCTAAACTGGCGGCGCACTTCGATAACAACGGCTCCCGCAGCGCGACTAACGGCATCCATCGCCATGGCGCTAAATAAATAAGGAATAAGGCCGCCAACAAATAACCCGATAATGACTAATTCATCCGAAAGGTCAAAGGCAACCGCTTGATGAACATTTAATAACGCATGCGTATAGTCTGAAAATAACACTAAAGCCGCGAGCCCCGCTGACGCAATAGCATATCCTTTGGTGACCGCTTTTGTCGTATTTCCCACAGCATCCAACCGATCCGTAATACATCGAACGCTCTTGGGCATATCAGCCATTGCCGCAATGCCTCCTGCATTATCCGTAATCGGGCCATAGGCATCTAACGCAACGATAATGCCTGTCATGGAAAGCATCGCTGTCGCGGCGATGGCAATACCATAGAGTCCCGCCAAATGATAAGCCATTAAAATACTGGCGCAAATAGCTAATACTGGCCAAGCCGTGGCGCGCATCGAAACGGCAATACCGGCAATAATATTCGTGGCGTGCCCCGTCATTGAGGCCTTTGCAACACGTCGAACAGGCGCATATTCTGTCGCTGTATAGTATTCTGTAATAAACACCATCAATGCCGTTAAAAATAAACCGACCAACGCCGCGCCATAAAGATGCAATGCACTTAAATTAGGATAAAAAGGTGATGAGACATTTTTCATGAGCCAAACAGTAATGGGATAAAATAAAATCATCGCCAATAACTCGCTCACAAACAGTCCACGATACATCGCGCGCATAATTTTTTTGCCGGGCTCTTTCACCCGCACAAACATACAGCCGACAATGGATGCAATAATTCCTGCTCCGCCCAATGCCAGCGGATAAGTAATGGCTTCCGTAGACATATCACCAAACCGCAGCGCGCCCAGCAACATGGTCGCCACGAGCGTAACGGCATAAGTTTCAAATAGGTCAGCAGCCATGCCCGCGCAGTCTCCCACGTTATCACCGACGTTATCGGCAATCACGGCGGGATTCCTTGGATCATCTTCTGGGATACCCGCTTCAATTTTCCCCACCAAATCGGCGCCAACATCAGCGCCTTTTGTAAAAATGCCCCCGCCTAATCGCGCAAAAATGGAGATAAGCGACCCTCCAAAAGCTAACCCGATGAGCGGTTTAATGGTTTCTTCATTAAGAACCAGCGCATGATTCATGAGCAATAAAAAACTATAATATCCCGCTACGCCGAGCAATCCCAACCCTACGACCAGCATGCCAGTAATTGCACCGCCGCGAAAAGCGAGCCGCAATGCTTTGTTTTCGCCTTCTCGTGCTGCTTCAGCGGTTCTAACATTAGCGCGAACAGAAATATTCATGCCAATATATCCCGCGATACCTGATAAAATCGCGCCTAAAGCAAAAGCAATCGAGGTATACCACCCCAACGCGGGAACAAAGCCGATAAGAATAAAAATAAGAATACCGACGATACTAATCGTCATGTATTGACGATTGAGGTAAGCCGACGCGCCTTGTTGAATCGCTAAAGCGATTTCTTTCATGCGCGCATTCCCTGTGGGTTGGGCTAAAATCCATTTAACAGAAACGAGGCCATACAACAGAGCAATCGCTGCGGCAATCAACGAAAATAAAAGCCCGGATGAAAACATTAAAACCCCCTGCTTGAATTTAAAATTATAAATACCATCCTTAAAAAGTAATCATACTTGATTTTCAATGCGATTCAACAGCTTTCTTTTTTTCTGCTTTAGACATGCGTCTGGTAGCGAGAATGGGATTTTCTGCTAAGCTATTATTGTATTTTTAATAATTTTTTTTAACAAAATTGGAGATAGTATGTTACCAATGCAGGATCTAGCCAGTTACGTATCTCAGCGACAAAGAGAGGCCGCTGGATCGATCAATCTTAATACTGCTTTTTTTTCTCGTGTACAGCGTTTTGCAGAAAGGTGTCAGAAGAAAATAGAGACTATTCGTGAGTTATATGATGATGAATTTATGAATCTTCTCATAAAATATCATCCTGATGGCGGAGAAGTTGGTCTTCGCGATCAAAGCGACCTTGCTGAAAAACAACGTCAGAGAGTTAAAATAGAAATCAGTCAATTTATGGCGTATATGGGCGCTTCTTCTTCCACCGAGCTTTTCCCCCTAATGGATCAGGAGAGTCGAAATGAATTTTTTCAGTGGGGAGGAAATGAAGAACGACAACGAGAGTGGGCCGCTTTGAAAAACAGAATAACATTGTATTGTTCTATGCCCTTTCGTCAAGGATTTGTTACCAGGGAAAACGCTCTCGCTGATCAAGACATGCAAACATATTGGGAAAAATTTGTCGCACTTATTGAAGATAATATTATGACGTCGATAATATCGATGTATCAATCGATATATCAAGGAAGGATGCCTGTGGTAGACGCCTTGCCTCTACCTGAACGTTCTGTGGCTACAGAAAACGAGGATAGACAGTTGGTGGAAAGGCGTTTGGAATGGCTGCTACACGAAGATCGCGCTTATTTTACACGGATGATGAGAGAGAGACGCGTTACAATAAGAGTCGAAGGAAATTTAGGGGATAGAGTCGCGTATTTCAAACAGAGGTTATCGGAAAAAGGAATTTTATGTAGAGATCAGCAAGCAGAATTAGCAGCAGTAGCCTATGAGCGACAACGTGTCAGAGTGTTTTATTCAGGGGCATCGCCTATAGAAGCAGAAGGCACATTTTTACGTGAAATCCCTCGCTTAAGAGCATAAAAATTGCGTTTTCAGCAGAATTTAATGAAATGAATTTTTTTCGCCCTATCAGATGACTTTTCGCGTTACATCTCAACACTAAGCTAATAGTAATGCCGTCATGAGAACAATCCAAACTGTCCAAGAAAATAGCTCAATACCCGGCATGGATCTTCGTTTAAATAGCCAATAGATTCCGCTCAACGCACTCGAAATTAAAATGGGAGTAGCCATAATCGCAATAAAGCGCTCGAGAAATTTCGCTGTTTCTTTGCTTTGCGAAAAAATAGAAGCAATATGCGTTAATAAATAGCTGTGAAACGCTAACAGTTGATGCAGCCCAAACTGCCATACGGGCTCGCTAATTATAATCAATAAAGTCAATCCGATCATAAACAGTAAATGTTTGAACATACGTTTCTCCTCTTGTTTTTCAGAATTATTCTGGGTTTTCTAAATTCAATTCGCCGCTCTTATCGTCATAGGCAAATAATTCTGCGTAGCGGCCCCACTCAATAATCACTTTTAGTACACGACGCGCATCGGACGCACTCAAATACCCTTCTAAATGCTCGAGAATATGCTTTTTCGCGACGCGATGATTTTCTTTTTCATGCAGCGCATCGTAAATATATTTGACAAGTGGTACGTGCTTTAATAAATGTTCGGCAAAAATTTTCTTGCGATCCAAAATATCAGCCTCAGCAAAAGCCTTACCCGCTTCAGTCAATTTAATATCGCCTGATGCTTCTGTGGCCAAACGTAAAATATCGAGCACTTCGGTCAGTGGTAATAAATCATCAATATCCAAGCTAAACTCACTGGCGAGCAACGGTAAATCGACGGCTTGATCTTTTTGTAATTCCGCAAGCGTTTCAACCAATCCCGACAATTCAGAAATACTGGCATCGGGAAAACGATAACCCAGATCAATCACTTCCGGCGCTTCAAATGCTGTCGCAAACGCGCTCGGACTTGTCATATAGGTATACACTTGGTCGACCAATTTTAGAAACTCCTGTGACTGATGATCGCGTGGGTGCGCTAAAGGTATTTTAAGTTCGGCGATCACATGCCCAGGATTTGTATCCAAAATAATCACTCGATCAGCCATCACAATAGCTTCTTCGATGTTATGCGTCACGAGCAAAATACTGCTCTTTTTCTCACTATCTCCATGCCAAAGGTCTAATAAATCACTGCGTAAATTATCGGCCGTCAACACATCCAATGCTGAGAATGGTTCGTCCATCAATAATAAATCTGGATTCACAACCAGTGCTCGGGCAATCCCAACACGCTGCCGCATCCCGCCTGATAATTCTTTGGGGAAAGCCGATTCGAATCCATCCAACCCGATCATATCGATCGCTTTCAACGCACGCTGACGGCGCTCTTGTTTGGGCGTACCGTTCGCCTCTAATCCGAGCTCCACGTTTTGCAAAACTGTCAACCACGGCATTAGTGCGAAATGTTGAAAAACCATTGCAATGCCTTGCGCAGGCCCTTGGACCAAATTTCCTCGATAAAACACTTGCCCGCCTGATGCGTTCAGCAATCCCGCGATAATACGCAGCAAAGTCGATTTTCCGCAGCCTGAACGCCCGAGTAGGGCGATAATTTCCGATTCATAGATACGAAAATTAATATTGTCGAGCACCAACAATTCCTGTTCTTCTTCTTTTTTGAAGACTTTTCGAACTCGTTTAAGCTCAACGATTGGCTTTTTTTTAAATGCCAGCATTGCTCGACCCTCTTAATCAATCTGAAAACGTTTTTCCGCTAAATTATATAATGGCTGCCAAATGAGCCGATTAAACAGCAGCACATATAAACACATGACGCCCATACCCAAGGCAATGCGCGGGAAATCGCCAACTGCAGTTGCATGAAAGACGTAAGCGCCTATCCCCGGCGCAGTTAAAGTAATATTTCCCCATTGAACAACTTCCGCGATGATACTTGCATTCCAAGCACCCCCCGCCGCCGTAATCGCCCCCGTGATAAAATAAGGAAAAATACCGGGCAAAATAAAGCGTCGCCACCACAGCAGTTTTTTAACCCCCAAATTTTGCGTCACCTGAATTAAATCTTTAGGAATTGCCGTCGTTCCCGCAATTACGTTAAATAAAATATACCATTGCGTGCCGAGCACCATGAGCGGCGTTAGGCAAATTTGCGTATTTAAACTATAATGCGCAATTAGAATCACGGCGACAGGAAAAAGCAAATTCGCTGGAAAGGCTGCTAAAAACTGTGCGATGGGTTGAATGATGTAAGCCGCTTTGGGCCGCAACCCAATCCAAACTCCAATCGGTACCCAAAGCAGTGAGCACAAAACAATCATCGTCATAATTTTAATGCTAGTATAGGAACCCAAAATAACCGCATGTAACGCTTCTCTCACTGTTAAGGTATTAAACACAAACCGCAACAACAAAGAAAGCAAAACTAAACTCGCCACCGCCAAAACGATATACCAAACATAAATCAACAAAGTAACCGGTCGTGAACGCACAGCAAAACTTTGTCTGGGTATGGAAGGATTTCGAAAAAGAGGTAAGTTGATGATGATGTCACAAAAAGACGCTACCCATTCGCCAACCCATCGAAAAAATCGCGTGTGGCGAAAAAGATAATTCAAGAAAGACCTCGGTTTATACGCGCCTTCTTCTTTCCCATCCAATTTAAATTTTTCACTCCATAAAACGAGCGGGCGAAATAGCAGTTGATCATAGAGCAAAATGACAATCAGCATGGTTAAAATTGCATACAAAATTGCCGCTATGTTTTTATGCGCAATGGCTAAAGAAATATAAGAGCCAATACCCGGTAATAAAATAGTTTGATTATTGACCTCAATCGCTTCGGTTGCGACAATAAAAAACCATGTCGCTGACATCGATACCATAATATTCCAAACGAGGCTCGGCATGGCAAATGGCACATCGAGCCGCCAAAAACGCTGCCACGATGATAATTGAAACATCGCACTCGCTTCCCGAAGATCATAAGGCACCATTTTTAAACTTTGATAAAATCCTAACGTCATATTCCATACTTGTGAAGTAAACGCAGCAAAAATACAGGCACTTTCAGGCCCTAATAAACTATTCGGAAATAACCGAATAAACACAACGACAGTAATGGATAGGAACCCCAAAATAGGCATAGATTGTAAAATATCAATGCAGGGAATGATCAATCGTTCCGCATGTTTATTTCGAGCGGCTAGCGTCCCCACCGTAAACGTAAATAATAATGAAAAAAATAGCGCAACGAGCATATGATAAACAGTGCGTAATGCATAATAGGGTAAATACTTGGGAGATAAAGAAATCGGTAAAACTTCACCCACATGATAAGGCGCCGACATTTGAATCGCCGACCACGCTAATAGCACCAATGCGGAGAAAATAAGCCCCAACGCAATAACATCCCACACATTGAATTGCCAATTAGTAAACTGATTGTTACGAAAAACGCGTAATTTCGTCGCCATACCCAAATTCTCCTCCGCGCGAATTATGGATGCGGGGCATCAAAAGTGAAAGATGATTTTTGGCTTTACTGATAACTTTATGCGAATTTTTTGATCTTTTTCGAGCGAATTTGAAAAATTGTTCTATATTGAACGGAACGGCGATGTTTTGAGTTCAGCCAATAACAAATCAATCAATAATAAAAAGCGGAATAATTATGCAATCAGTACTATGTCAATCTCCCGAAACATTCCTTGATGTTTTCCAGCAATTAACTAATCAAGAGGATAAAAACCAATTTCTTAAAGCTTTTGCAAAGACAAAGCTTACTGCTCAAGATTTTTACGCTTTTTTTAAAGACGAGCGTGATCCGTCGACAATAAGAGATGCGAGATTTTGGATCATGAATGGGATTATTATGCTTAGGGCGCTAGAAAAATTGACTGAAAGTATTCAAACAACCGAAGAATTTTTACTCATTTTTAACTTCTTTTTATTAACTCAAACAGACGAATATACAACCAAGGTATTATCAAAATCTAAAACAAGAATGATGGATACCTTAACTGAGCAACAATTAGAAACAGTTGCTCTGACTATTAAAAATGATCACGATTTCCTTGATGTCTTAGTTACTTTGGACGGGTACCCGTTTAAACAAGCCACAGTAGCCGAAATTTTTGATACCAAAATCAAAACTATTGATCAACTTGAATCCCTATTTAAGAAACTCTTTGAATACGATCTTCCAGTAAAACAATCAACTGAACTCGTAAAATTAATTTTTAATTCTTTAAGAGAAAATATTCTGACCGAATTGACGTCTAATGGCGGAAAATTAGCCCTGTTTTTAGAAAAATTTAATGCAAAACAAAGTAGTATTATTTTTGAAGGGTTACCGACAGGCTACTTAGTATTTGCTTTTTTTGGAAAAAAAACCCAACTAAGGCTGCCTTGCCGCATGAGGCACATCTAATCGAATCAGCTGTTGCACCGCATCCTCAATAAAATCATCTGAGCCGCTAATTATTTTTTGTCGCGTGCAAAGGCGTAAACCAAGAAATAAGCTTCTCATAAACATTAAAATGAAAAACCTGTGAATAACTTGTTTAAATCGTTGTGGTAAGCGCCCTTTTCGAAGCATTCAAAATCCACACTGGTTTTATCCCCATCTTTTTCACAGTTTATCTACGTTAATTAAGCCTGGATAATCACAAGGTTATAAATATCTTAACTCTATGAATTATAAGGGGAATTTTGGATTATCCCCCGATTTATCGTCCTCTTATTATAATAACAACTAAGTTAATTAAATAAATTAATTATTCTATATTCTGGATTTGTTCTCTCATTTGTTCGATTAACACTTTGAGTTCAACGACTTGGGACGTCACTTTTTTATGCGATATCTTTGAACCCATCGTATTAACTTCTCGATTGAGTTCTTGCATCAAAAAATCTAATCGTCGACCGCACGGTTTTTTGCTTTCTAGAATCTGAAATGTTTCATCAATATGAAATTTTAGTCGATCAATTTCTTCAGCCACGTCAGTTTTTTGAATAAATAATAAAATTTCCTGTTCCAATCGAGCCAACTCCAACTCAATTTTTAATTCTTTAAATCGTGTACGCATTATTTTTTTCTGTTCAGCTAATATTTTGGGTAAATGAGAAGAAATCTTCTTTAATTCCGAAATCATTTTGTGTAAACGTGACTGCAATAGTTTTTGCAAAGCTGCACCTTCTTTTTCACGAATCAAATTTAAATCGCAAAGCGCTTCTTGAAACAATCGAAGAACAGCCGGTTTAAGTAAGTGATGATCTTGTTCAATAACTTGTAATACGTGCGGAACACGCAAAATATCCGTCGGGTTAATCATTCCCTGTTTTTGCGTTGAAATCTTATCGGCAATCGAATGACTTAACAAAATAAGCTGATCCATTAATTTCTTATTAACAGTGATATTTGTATTATTCGATTCGTTCGGGGTAAAACGCAGGGTGCAATCTATTTTTCCACGCTGAATTTTTTTTGATAACTGATCACGCAATAAAGGCTCCAAATCACGAAACGATTCAGGTAAGCGAAAAGAAGGTTCCAGATAACGATGATTGACAGAGCGAATTTCAAAACATAATTGTCCATTTTCTGATGAAAATTCTTTTTTAATAAAGCCCGTCATACTTTTTAACATAAAAATATCCTGTGTTGAAAATGATATAAGCGTATTATAATCCAATCTATCTAGAGTTGAAATTTTAATGCATTAATTGAGAGATGAAGTTTTTTATGTCTTCGGAAAAGCGTGATAATAAAAAATTGCTGCGAAACAGTCCCATTCTCTCAATCCTTATCGCTCTTGAAAAATCCCAGCATCAAAAAAATATGCTAATAAGTTTAAAAAACACAACGTCAGGTTTTTTATGAGTACTTATGCAATTGGCGACGTACAAGGGTGTTGTGAAGAATTACAATTGCTTTTAAAATTAATTGAGTTCGATTGCAAAAAAGATCGGCTTTGGTTTGTTGGGGATTTGATCAATCGCGGCCCAAATTCATTACAGGTATTGCGTTTTATTCGCTCGCTGGGCGATCAGCAAATCACTGTTCTGGGCAATCATGATCTGCATTGTATGGCTGTTGCGATTGATTCATCCAAAGGGCGTCCACACGATCATTTCAGCGATATTTTAAAAGCGCCCGATAAAATAGAACTAATCGATTGGTTGAGAAATCAAAAAATATTACATTATGATAAATCGCTTAATGCGGTTTTAGTTCATGCTGGCATTTATCCAAAATGGGATCTCGAGGAAGCGATACAATGTGCACGAGAGCTTGAAGCAATGCTTCAAAGTAATCAATACGCAATCGAACTAAAAAATATGTACGGCGATCAATCGGAACAATGGAACCCCGCCTTGACGGGAATTGCACGTTATCGGTTTTTTATCAACGCCTTTACGAGAATGCGGTATTGTTATGCCGATGGCCGATTAAATTTAACCGAAAAAGGTGTTTTAGGAAGCCAATCGAATGATTTATACCCATGGTTTTCAATGCCCAATCGGATCCCTATTCAACCTCGTATTATTTTTGGTCATTGGGCCTCTTTGAATGGACAAACATATACGCCTAATATCGAAGCAATCGATACGGGTTGTTCCTGGGGACATACGCTTACCGCTTTACGATTAGAAGATAACAAACGGTTTGCCGTTCCGGCCAAGCAACGGTATAGTTATTTTCCTCATAAACACAAAAAACGCTGATTTAGAAAAATAAACCAGCAGGGGATCATCATGTGCAAGAAAATAAAAAACACGAATATTTCCCAATATTTAGATTCATATAAAAATAACCATTGTGAAGCGATTCATTCCCTCAATCTTCAATCCTCAATCCTCAATCCTTCTGAAATAGAACTACCCCAATCGGCCCCCATGAGGTTTTTTAAATGAGTGCAGATCAATATCATTTCGATGTCATTGTTGTCGGTGGCGGACATGCCGGTACTGAGGCCGCTTTAGCTTCAGCACGTATTGGCGCAAAAACATTATTGATTACACATCGCAGTGAAACGATGGGGGAAATGTCATGTAATCCAGCAATTGGCGGAATTGGGAAAAGCCATTTAGTCAAAGAGATCGATGCATTGGGCGGCATCATGGCGCATGCGGCCGATTTAGCCGGCATTCATTTTCGTGTGTTGAACGCAAGCAAAGGCCCTGCTGTTCGATCGACGCGCGCACAAACCGATCGTCTGCTTTATAAACAAGCGATTCGTGCGGCTATTGAACAACAACCTAACCTAAACATTTTTCAAGAAGCGGTCGATGAGTTGATTGTAGAAAACAGCCAAACTCGAGGCATTATAACAAAAACTGGATTGAAATTTTATAGTCGAGCGGTAGTACTGACCGTCGGGACTTTTTTGCATGGGAAAGTCCATGTTGGACTCCAAAACTATGCGGCTGGCCGTATTGGCGAAATGCCATCGATTCGCTTAGCGGATTGTTTACGTCAATTGCCTTTTCGTGTGGGGCGGTTGAAAACAGGCACGCCGGCCAGAATCGATGGTCGAACGATTGATTACGGTAAAATGCAGATTCAATGCGGCGACCATCCTACACCCGTGTTTTCTTTTTTAGGCAATGCCTTAGAGCATCCCGAGCAGGTTTGTTGCCACATTACGCATACGCGTGAAAAAACCCACGACATTATTCGACAAGCGCTTGATCGCTCTCCGTTATTTCGTGGGGATATTGAGGGTATCGGTCCTCGATACTGTCCGTCGATTGAGGATAAAATCGTTCGTTTTTCGGATAAATCGAGCCATCAGATTTTTATTGAGCCTGAAGGATTAAATACCTATGAGGTTTACCCGAATGGTATTTCAACGAGTCTGCCGTTTGATGTGCAGGTTGATTTTATTCATTCAATCGTTGGTTTAGAGCAAGCCTATATCACTCGTCCGGGCTATGCGATTGAATATGATTTTTTTGATCCGAGAGATTTAAAACGCTCACTTGAAACAAAATTGATTGCCGGTTTATTTTTTGCTGGGCAAATCAATGGGACGACCGGCTATGAAGAAGCGGCTGCGCAAGGGTTAATAGCTGGACTTAATGCCGCAAGGCAGGCACTTGATCGAGAACCTTGGACACCGTTTCGCAACGAAGCCTATATCGGCGTGATGATTGATGATTTAATCACGAAAGGAACCAATGAACCTTATCGCATGTTTACAAGCCGAGCCGAATATCGACTCACCTTACGAGAAGATAATGCAGATTTGCGGTTGACTGAAAAAGGATACGAATTAAAGCTCGTCGATGAAATGCGTTTTAAAGTTTTTATGACCAAAAAAACACTGATTCAACAAGAGCAACAGCGGTTAAATAAAACATGGGTGAGACCAGAAACGCCCGAGGCAAAAGCATTAGAGCAAAAATTAGGGCAACCGTTTGGACGAGAATGTTCTTTGGCTAGCTTATTAAAGCGACCGGAATTAACTTATTTTGATCTTACGGAAATCGATGGAATTGGGCCACCCATTCAGCATTTACAAGCAGCAGAACAAATTGAAATTCAAGCCAAATATGCAGGGTATATTGATCGCCAAATGATCGATATTGAACGCCATCAGCGATATGAAGAAACGCGCATTCCAGCCGAAATCCAATACAAAAATATTCGCGGGTTATCGACGGAAGTAGGCCAAAAATTGACACAAATAAAACCAGAAACGATTGGTATTGCTTCTCGAATTCCGGGTATTACACCCGCTTCGATTTCTTTATTGCTGATTTATTTAAAAAAGCATTATCGATTATAGAGCACCATGGCGTAGCATAGTTACCGAGGATAGCCTAGAAAAATGAATTCATGGAAAAAACAAAATGAAAATTAAAGGAGGACTGTTATGCCAAAAATCAAATTAGATAATGCGTTTTTATATCCGATGCCGGTGGTCATTGTGGGCGTTATGGTCGAAAATAAGCCTAATTTTCTAACGGTAGGCTGGGTTTCAAGAGTCAATGCTAATCCCCCGATGATTGCTGTAGCATTGGGCAGCTATCACTACACAAATCAAGGGATTATCAAAGAGCGTGTGTTTAGTGTCAATGTTCCCAGTGAGCATTTAATGAGCAAAACGGATTATTGTGGGCTCGTGTCTGGGTATAAAGAGGATAAGTCGACTCTGTTTGAAACTTTTTACGGAGAATTAGCAAAAGCCCCGATGATCAAAGAATGTCCTTTATGCATGGAATGCGAGGTTGTGGAAACGGTTGATCTTCCAACTAACACATTATTTATTGGTAAAATTAAACGGGCTTATGCGGAAGAATCCTGTTTAACAAATGGGAAGCCGGACATTAAAAAAATAGCCCCATTTGCGCTCACGATGCCAGATAATCACTATTGGTCAATCGGCGAAAAATTGGGAAAAGCTTGGTGTGTCGGGCTTGAAAAAAATGGAAAATAAGGTGTGCGCGTAATGTTTTCGGCGGTTCAGGGTTTATTGCAGCGTTATCTCGAGTGTGGCCTTTACCCATCCTCATCAATCGATGTTTTATCACACTATCTTTGTCTTATGCACAAATGGAATTACACATATAATTTAACCGCGATCACAGACCCCCAAAAAATGGTGATTTATCATTTGCTCGATAGTTTGGCGATCAGCCCGTATATTATGGGAGAGTCGATTATTGATGTGGGCAGCGGAGCCGGGTTGCCAGGGATTCCACTCGCGATTGTTTTTCCCGATAAACAAGTGACGTTACTCGATAGCAATAGCAAAAAAACGCGTTTTTTAAATCAAGTCAAACTAGAATTGAATTTAAAGCGGGTTGAAGTGGTTCACAATCGCGCTGAAAATTATCAGCCCCTCCACTGTTTTGATGTTGTGGTAACGCGTGCTTTTTCATCGATTCATGCTATGCTGTTGGCAACAAAACACCTGTGTTGTGAGGATGGAAAATTTTTGGCGATGAAAGGTGTTTATCCGGCAGAAGAACTTTCAGCATTACCCGATGGTTTTGCTGTTGAATCGGTTCATCGGTTGAATATTCCTGATTTGGATGCCGAGAGGCACTTAGTTTGCGTTAAGAAAGGATGAAAAATCGTGGTGAAAATTATTGCGATTGCGAATCAAAAAGGCGGGGTTGGTAAAACGACGACAAGCGTTAATTTAGCCGCTTCATTGACCGCGACTAAAAAGCGCGTTTTACTTATTGATATCGATCCACAAGGCAACGCGACGATGGGTAGCGGCATTAATAAAAATGAACTCGAAAAAACGTTAACCGAATTATTGGTCGATGAAACGCCTTTCGATGAAATTAAACGAACATCATCGGCAGGGTATGATTTAATTCCCGCCAACCATGATCTCACGTTTGCTGAAGTCCAGCTTTTGAAAGAGGCGGATCGCGAGAAAAAATTACAAACGCGGTTGGCGCCTATTATTTCCTTGTATGATTTTATTTTGATTGACTGCCCACCCTCGCTCAATGTTTTAACGTTGAATGCGTTGGTTGCGGCTCATTCGTTGTTAATTCCGATGCAATGTGAATATTATGCGCTTGAGGGATTATCGAGCTTACTTAATACGATGGATCAAGTGAAGCAAGCAATTAATCCCGCCCTTGAGGTTGAGGGCGTTTTACGTACGATGTATGACGGGCGCAACCGATTAGCAGTCGAAGTATCTGAACAATTGCTTAATCACTTTGGCGACAAGGTGTTTCGAACCGTGATTCCGCGTAATGTACGATTGGCCGAAGCGCCGAGTTATGGCCTGCCGGGATTATTGTATGATGCTAAATCGCAAGGCGCTATTGCATATTTAGCTTTAGCAGGAGAAGTGTTAAGGCGATTGGACCAAAAAGAGGGAAAAGTCGATGCGTAATTATTTGATTGCCCCATCGATTTTATCGGCTGATTTTGCGCGGTTGGGCGAAGACGTCGAAAAAGTACTTAATGCGGACGCTGATTGGGTTCATGTCGATGTGATGGATAATCATTACGTGCCGAATTTAACGATTGGGCCATTGGTGTGTAAGGCATTACGCGATTATGGGATCAAGGCGCCACTTGATGTGCATTTGATGATCGAGCCTGTCGATGCGATTATTCCGGCGTTTGTCGAGGCGGGCGCTTCGATGATTACGTTTCATCCAGAAGCTTCGAAGCATGTGGATCGAACGGTGACATTGATTAAAAAATTCGGCTGTCAAGCAGGCCTTGCCTTTAATCCTGCAACACCGCTTGATTATTTGGATTATATATTATCGTCATTGGATTTGATTTTGATTATGACCGTGAATCCGGGGTTCGGCGGGCAGTCTTTTATTCCTGGCATGATTGATAAGATTAAACGTGTTCGGGAATTGATTGATCAAAGCGGACGAGAAATTAATTTGTCGGTTGACGGCGGCGTTTCTGAAAAAAATATTGCGAACATCGCCAAAGCGGGTGCGAATGTATTCGTAGCAGGTTCTGCGATTTTTTGCCAAAAAGACTATGCAAAAGCGATTGCTTTACTTCGACAACAGCTGATTGGTTATGATCGATAAAGTTTTTATAGGGCCTGTTTGTTTGTTGCGGGGCTATCAATTGCTTTTTTCAAAAGGACTCAAGCGATACATTATTATTCCCGCACTGATTAACACGTTATTTTTTATGCTAGCGCTTTGGATAGGGTTTCATTGGGTCGGGCGATTGAGCGGATTATTGCCGCATTATTTGCATTTTCTAAAATTTTTTTTTGATATTGTTTGTTTTTTAGCGATGAGCATTTTGTTTGCGTACATTTTTACGACGTTGACAAACTTGATCGGCGCGCCATTTAATAGCTTTTTATCCGCCAAAATGGACAGGATGATTGATCCAAAACACGCGCCGATCGAATCGAAAGGATTGCTGTTCGAAAGCTATCGAACGCTCAAGCGCGAAGGGCAAAAAATGATTTATTATTTACCGAGGCTTGTGGGCGTTTTGATTTTATTTTTTATTCCAGGCGTGAATGTGATAGCAAGTGGGGTGTGGTTTTTGTTTATTGCTTGGGTGATGGCAATCGAATATTTAGATTATCCAATCGATAATCGAAAAGAAAATTTTGAGTCGACCCGCACTTTTGTCAAAAGACATTTTGCCGCTTGTTTTGGCTTTGGAATCACCGTGTCTATTGCAGCGATGATTCCTATTGTGAATTTTGTGATCGTACCTGCCGCTGTCATCGGCGGAACAAACCTAAGCAGGCAAATTTCACCCCAGCGGGAAGTGATTGTTCAATCGTAATTATATTCAGGTCTATTTGTGACAGACCCGAAATCTCATTCGCTACGAGTATAGAACTAACCCTGTAGAAAATTCATAATAATTTCATTATTCAATTGGGGATATTCAATATGGGGTAAGTGACCACAGTGTTTAAAAATATGCAACTGTGAATTTTTTATATGCTCGTGCAAATATTGTGATTCTTTGGGTAAACAAATGAGGTCTTCATCGCCGCTTAGTATTAAACAACGATGGGTAATTTTATCTACCCATTTTCTTGAATCAAAGGTATGCATGCCGGCATACTGGGCAATCATTCCTTTAAGAGAGATGGGTTTTGGATTATTAATACTATTCTCAAAATATGCTTTTAAATTAGCTTCATGGGTAATAAAGTTTTCTGACATCAAAATCGGCAGCCATAGTTTTGCTTGTTCTAATAAATCAGAATTTTTTTCATAATAATCAATAAAATTTTTAGCAGCAAATAGCATTTGTGCGTTAAATTTAGCGGTAGAATTACCAATGATCACGCGATCGATTTGATCGGAATATTTATAAGCCATTGTTTGAACAATGGCGCCACCCAAAGAATTGCCATAAATATGAGTTTTTTTAAACCCTAATTTATTGATTAAATCTATTGTGTCAGCGGCCATATCTTCAACAGAATAGGTGCCATCAGGAACATCGGATAGCCCGGTACCGCGGTTATCAAAAATTAAGCATTGAAAATGTTTTTTCAAATCATTTAATATGAGCGACCAATTAAAAGTATTGCCACAATAACCCGTAACCAAAACCAAAGGATTTCCTTTTCCATGGATTTCATAATATAAATTCGTCTTGTTTGCTTTTATGTACGGCATAGTAATTTCCTTTCAATTAACAAAAGATTTTTTTATCGAGGTCGGCCTGTATCAAAAACAACATCCAGAAATGATTTCCCTTCCTCGAACATCGGTAAATCAAAATACTCGGCAATCGTTTGTCCGATATCGGCAAAAGAATGACGTTTACCGATAGAGCCTTTTTTAACGCCGGGGCCGAAAACTAAAACTGGAATATATTCTCGTGTGTGATCCGTTCCTTTGAATGTTGGATCGCATCCGTGGTCGGCAGTAATGATCGCCAAATCTCCAGGGCGTAATAATTTTTCAAAGTTAGGGAGTCGTGCATCAAAATCCTCGATCGCTTTAGCGTAACCAGCAACATCTCGGCGATGACCGAATAGCATATCGAAATCAACGAAATTACCGAATGTTAGTGAATAATCGGGCGCGGTCTTTACAGCATCTAGCATGGCGTTGAACATTTCGGTGTTGTCGTGGGAAACAACTTCTTGTGTAAAGCCTTTGTGCGCGAAAATATCGGGGATTTTTCCAATGCCAATAACTTTCCCACCGGCCTCGACTAATTTTTCCAAGACAGTTGGTTTGGGCGGCGGAATAGAATAATCTTTTCGATTACTCGTTCGTTTGTAATGCCCAATCGCTCCAGCAAAAGGTCGGGCGATCACGCGACCGATATTATAAGGCTCGAGTAATCGTCGCGCGATTTTACAAATTTCATAAAGACGCTCGAGACCAAAGGCTTCTTCATGCGCAGCAATTTGGAAAACGCTATCGGCCGATGTGTAAATAATCGGTTTTCCTGTTTGAACGGATTCTTCGCCGAATTCATCAATGATCGTGGTACCGGAAGAATGTTTATTGCCTAAAACACCAGGAAGATTTGCTTCTTTTATAAAAGCGTCCGTTAATTCTTTTGGAAAGCTCGGATATTTGGGTGGGAAATACCCCCACTCAAAATGAATGGGGACGCCCGTGATTTCCCAATGCCCACTTGGGGTATCTTTGCCTTTGCTTAATTCGGCGGCAAAGCCATAAGCGCCATGCGTGTGCGCATGATGTTCAAGGCCGGAGATCCATTTTTGTTGGCATTCTTTGGCGGCATCATGTAATCCGAGAGCGAGCAAATGGGGTATGTTAAGATTGCCTTGTCGGAGGAATTCGACATTGGCTTTTCCTTGCGTACAAGCTTCGGCAATATGCCCGAAAGTATTACTGCCGACATCGCCAAAATTTTCCGCATCGGGTAAAGCACCTATCCCAAAAGAATCCATCATCAAAATAAAAACTCTTCGCATGGTTATTGTTCTCTTTTACTTTTCGTTAAAAATACACGCTTCGCCCAGATCGAAATGTTTGCGGCAAACAGCAACATAGCGACCATTGCCACCGATTTCGATTTGTTTACCTTGAGAAACAGCGTGTCCCTGTTCGTCAACACGGAGATTCATGGTGGCTTTTCGCCCACAATGACAAATGGTTTTGATTTCAATTAATTCTTCAGCCCAAGAGAGTAAATATTTACTCCCTTCGAACGGCTCGCCTAAAAAATCAGTGCGTAGCCCATATGCTAACACAGGGCGATTTAATTCAATGGTTATTTTAGAAAGCTGCTCGACTTGAATTTTTTTCAAAAATTGAGCTTCATCGATCAGAATACAACGAATATTGGTTTTTTTTTCAATGGCTTTTGCAGCGTGATCGAAAAAATCAAACCGATCATTAAAAGCGATAGCGGAAGCATTTAATCCGATACGCGAATGTACGGTGCCTTTTTTGAAGCGATTATCAATCTCAGGCGAAAATAATAACGTATCCATCCCTCGCTCATTATAATTATAAGCCGATTGTAAAAGCGTCGTGCTTTTCCCCGCGTTCATCGCGGAATAATAAAAATGTAATTTCGCCATACGCAATCTCCAGAAATTAAAATAAACGTTTTTCTCTCGAGCGGAAAATATAGCTGAAGAGGATACCCAGTAATAATCCAATGAAGAGTGTTAATGCGCCGATGGAAAACCAATAGAGTCGATAAGCAGGATTTGGCTGCAATAGCTTTAATTGTGTTTGTAAAGCTTTAATTTGATCCTGTAGCGAGGCTAGCTGTGCTCTATTGTAGAGCATGACTTTGTAGTTAAATCGCAATTGTTGGAGGGTTCCAGCGACTGGATTAGGCTCGGATAAATTATTTTCTACTGGGTTTGGCGCTGAATTTTTTACGACGCCATTTCGATCGGTGTTGATAGATGGCGCAGATGAAATAGAAGTTTTTCCTGAAAAGAATTTATCTCGCCATCCAGAAAATAACCCCATTAACTTTGATGGGGTGGCGGTTGGAGTTGTGGGAGAAACGGAATCTGTTGCGGCTAATAAAGCTGATGAAAATGCGGATAACCCTATAAAAAATAGAGCCGCTATTAAAAAAGAGGTTTGTTTTTTCATGAGAAATTTCCTTTTTAGATTAACTGGTGATAACGAGTACAGCATGATCATATCGGAATTCTTTTAAATTGAGTGAATTTGTTGAAAGCGATTTTGCTACATATTGGATAGTTGTTTTATTTGCATTGGATTTTGGATTAGACAAAATTAGTAAAGGTACCTCTGCATTCTGATTGATTTCACCGTTTAATTGGCTACCCAAAATAATGGCGTTTGGATTGTTTTGTTGTGCGCCTTTGTCGCCGAGAAACCAAGTGTTCATAAAATCTTGAGTAAGGAGAATGCTGCTTGAATGAAATGGCATCGTTGAAAAGTAAGTCATATAAGGATTTACGCCATAGAGCGTTAACGTATAATATCCAGGGCGATCTGCGCTCTGAGAGAGCACAGCGGTGTTAGCTTGTTGTAAAAAAGTAGTATTGTTTTTTGGGATGTTTGGCGTATTAGTGTTGTTGTCCGCGTAGGCGTTGGATAAAAATAGGGGGAAAAACAAGGCGAAGCTTAAAAAAAACAAAGTGCACTTTTTCATGAATAAGCTCATTGAATAATAATCTTTAGAAGATATTAAAAAAATGAGCGATGAAATGCTAGTGTTTTCTAAAAAGAATCGTGTTAGCCAAGCTGGCTAAAATAGAATTTTGCAATTGAATTTGGTTTAAATGAGTTAAGGCTTGTTGATGAAGAGAAGTCACCTCGCTTTTTGCGGCTTGCAATCCGATCAGAGAGGGGATGGTTTTTTTATCCAATTTTTCGTCTATTTTTGTATCTTTACCTAAGCAGCTTGCTTCGCTTTCAATATCCAAAACGTCATCTTGAATTTGAAAAGCAAGACCCAGGCAATCGGCAAATCGAGAGAGAGAGGTAAAAATTCTTTTTGAAAGGCAGCCTGATGCGATAACGGCCATTTGAACACTGGCCCTAATTAAATCGCCGGTTTTAGCTTGATACAGATATCTCACGAAATCGATAGAAAGGTTTTTGTTTTGTTGAATATCACAGGCTTGCCCCAAAGCCATGCCTTGATAACCCGAGGCTTTTGCAAGGACTTCAATCATTTTTAGTCGTTGCTGCGCAGTTAACGCAGATGGCGCCGAAGCTAGTATTTCGAAAGCTAACGTTTGTAAAGCATCGCCCGCTAAAACAGCCATCGCTTCACTAAACTGTTTGTGACAGGTAGGTTTCCCCCTTCTTAAATCAGCATTGTCCATACAAGGAAGATCATCGTGAACAAGCGAAAAAGTGTGAAGACATTCGATAGCCATTGCAGGAATATCGAGCAAGTTGATTTTTGCATGTAATGCTTTACCTGTCGCGTAAATCAAGAGAGGGCGAAGTCTTTTTCCTCCAGCAAATAAGCTGTAATGAATTGCTTGTTGCAAAGATTCAACGCCTGAAACTGATGGAGGAATGTATTGTGAAAGTTTTGTTTCAACTCTTGTTTTATTTTTTTGAACAAAGGATTCGATATTATTCAAGTGGAGTTTCTCCAATATTTTCTGGGCTGATAAGGTTATTTCTTTCGTTTAATTTTTGAATTTTTTGCTCGGCAGAGGCGAGCTCATTTTGACAAGTGCGGACCAAAGAAACGCCTTCCTCAAAGTATTTTAAAGCATCATTTAAGGCGAGTTTTTCTGTTTCTAGTTGATGAACGAGTTGCTCTAATTTTTGAATGGAATCTTCAAGAGAGCTTTTTTTTACTTTGTTTGACATAAGCATCACCTGCTATTTTTTTAATTTAATAGATCTTACAGAGCATGTTAAATTTTAGGAACAAAAAAATTCCGAGAAAGTAGTTGACAAGGTGTTGGGAATGTATAGAATCAGCGGTCTTTCGTCGAGAGGCGAGTGGAAAGATCATTAAAAGCGAATTAGGAAGTAGAGGTAGGTGCGAGAGATGTGAGGGGACGAAAGTCAATTACAGGATATTAAAATTTGAAGAGTTTGATCCTGGCTCAGATTGAACGCTGGCGGCACGCTTAACACATGCAAGTCGAACGGCAGCACGGCGAGGGGAAACCTTCGTGGGTGGCGAGTGGCGGACGGGTGAGTAATATATAGGGACCTGCCCTAAAGAGGGGGATAACCCGAGGAAACTCGGGCTAAGACCGCGTAAGCTCTAAGGAGGAAATCTGCCCGCGAGGGTGGAGCTTTAGGAGGGGCCTATACCGGATTAGCTAGTTGGTGGGGTAAAGGCTTACCAAGGCGACGATCCGTAGCTGGTTTGAGAGGAC
>MGXI01000027.1:0-28481 GCA_001801315.1 Gammaproteobacteria bacterium GWF2_41_13
AAAATCACGCTTCGATCTCTACGCCGCGGTATAAAAAATATCCCCATCAGCAAAAAACACCAAATTCAGGACAAGCACTAACATAGCGGTAAAAGCCAAATAAGGATTACAAGAAGGATCTGGCATGCGTAATTCTGCACGTGTGCCGAGCCCTCTTCGTGCAGGTACGCGTAGCAGGGGTGACCGATTACGTTCGGACCAGACAATATGAGTTGGTGCTTCATAACCAGGAACTAATCGTTTATAGGAATTTACAATGGGATTTGTAACAGCGCAAAATTCTCGCGCATATTTTAAAAGCCCGCCCATATAATGCAGTCCAATAGTTGAAATTTGGTATTTTGCTTGCGGATCATAAAAAGCATTACTGCCATCCCGTCGAAATAAACTTTGGTGCACATGCATGCCTGATCCATTGATGCCGTAAATTGGTTTTGGCATAAATGTGGCATGTAATCCAAAGTCTAATGCTACTTTTCGGACGACAAATCGAAAAGTAGCAATATTATCGGCAGTGACTAAAGCGTCACTATATTTAAAATCGATTTCATGTTGGCCGGCGGCGACTTCATGATGTGCTGCTTCCACTTCAAATCCGAGCAAAACTAACGCTTCTACCATGGCGCGTCGAGCGTCTTCTCCTCGATCGACGGGCGTTAAATCAAAATAACTGCCGGCGTCGTGTGTTTTGGTGCTGGGTTCGCCCGCCATATTTTTTTCAAATAAGAAAAATTCTGCATCCACTCCTGTTATTATTTTTATGTAACTATTCAGTTCTTTTTAAGGAACGTCCATATTTTGGTGCTTTTTGACGAAAAATCTGAACGTTCTTGTATCATCATGCTCGCAGTAAATGGTTGCATTTTAATGGCTCTATGTTGTTTTGAGTGGGTAACAAAATAAATCATTCTGCGCCCCTCATTGTGTCTTGGATTCCAGTAAAATCACGAACGTCATCCCGCGGCTTGACCGCGGGATGACGCCCTTACCCACTCAAAACAACATAGAGCCATTTTTATTAAGTAACTACTCTGCATGTTCATAGGCATGCTCATTCAAAACTTGAGTATTCTTGTATTACACGAATTTCGCGCTTTGTTAGATGTTTTTACGCAACTTGCTGCGTGCCCTAACAAAGCGCGAAATATCGTGCAATAGTCCAGTATATTTTATTTATTACAAGCATTATACTGCACAATGTGCACGTTTCTATGAGTCATTAAAATACGAGACTACTATGAGTAATCAAAAAACAAAAGCAGGGGATACGGATATTGATTTGATTCGTCAAGTGATGCACGATATTCGCACCCCTTTGACGGGTATACAGGGATTAACGGAATTGCTATTGCATGAAGAAAAAGAATCTGAAAAACGCAGTTATTTGACGGATATTTTATGCTCTGTTCAGACGCTGCTAGATTATTGCCAACACGAAAGTCGAGTTTGTGTTAGTGAAATGCCGAGAAAGTTAATGCCGAACTTGGTTAGACAGGAATTTGTGCTGAAGGATTTGATTCAGAATGTTGTAAAACTTGAAACGGCGACCATGCGCTCGAAAAAATTAACGCTGAAAGTGTCTTATAGTAAAAACATGCCTGATCGCATCATAGGGGATCGCTATCGATTGAATGTTGTACTCGCTAACTTATTGGATAACGCTGTTAAATTTACTCAATCGGGCGGTTGTATTTGCTTGCAAATCAAAAAATTAAAAACAGGCGGAGTTGTTTTTATGATTCGGGATAATGGTCGAGGGATGGGTGTTCGTGTTCGCCATCATGTTCAGATGCTTTTAGAAGGGAAAACGGCTTGTTTGTCGAATGATGCTGATATTGGGTTTGGCTTGAATATGGTGAAGCAGTTGGTTGATGATTTGCAGGGAAAAATTGATTGTATTAGCCAATACAGGAAGGGGACAACTTGGCGTATTCAAATTCCGGCTTGAAAGAGGTGGGGGGATGTCGTGAATATTTTGCTTGTTGAAGATGATCTGATTGCCCAAAAAATAGCGATAAAAATACTGGAGTCATTGGGCTGTCAGGTTCTCTCAGCAAGGGATGGTGCGACCGCGCTCGCTATCATTCAGCAACAATCTTTCCCGATTATTTTTATTGATTTAGGATTACCCGATATCGATGGTTATCGTTTGGCAGACCAAATTGTCGTAACATTGCGAGCGCAACAGCGATCATCGTATTTGATTGCTTTAAGCGCTTATGTATCAGAGGAAGAAATGAAACGCAGTCAAACAGTAGGGGTTCAGCAGGTTTTAGAAAAACCGTTGAGTTTTGAAAAAGCAAAAAAAATTATTGGTAACTATTCAGTGCTTTCTAAGGAATGCTCATCCAAAATCTGAACATTCTTGTATCGCGTCATGATCTCGATGAATAATTGTAATTATTCATGTAATAAAGTCAACGGATTGATCGGCTTGCCATTTTTTCGAATTTCAAAATGAAGTTGGACTTTTCCTGTTGGCGTTTTCCCCATTGCTGCAATACGTTGCCCCGCTTTAACTTCTTCGCCTTCTTGTACGAATAATTGATCATTGAAAGCATAGGCAGAAAGATAATTATCATTATGTTTGATGATGACTAAGTGGCCATATCGTTTTAAGCCATCTCCTGCATATACCACTTCTCCATCAGCTGTGGCATAAATTGGAGATTGGTAAGCATTGCTGAAATTAATTCCTTTATTGCGCGAGGAAAAAGATTGGGTGATTTTTCCTCGCGCTGGCCATTGCCAAGAAAGGGTTTTATTTGACAATGTAACCTGTTTTTTTTGAATGGATTTGGGTGCTGCTGGAATTAGCTCAGCGGTTTGAGCGGTAGGGGGGATTTTACCATTGAGCCGTAGACTTTGACCCGCTCGTAAAATATAAGGTGGCTCAAGCTGATTTAATTGAATAAGCGTTCGATAATCTAATTCATATCGCCAAGCGACAGCATAAACGGTATCTCCTGTCTGTACTCGGCAAAAAAGTGCGTTACCAATTTTATAGGTATCAATATCTCGGACGGGTGCTTGGGCGTGATAGGCCATACAACCACATAAGGAAAATAATAGATAGATCAGGCAGACGCAGTGTCCTAACCGATGAGAGAGAAGATAGGTCTTATTTTTCTTGTGAGAGTGCTTCATTCAACTCTTGAACCCAGGGGGTAACATGATCAAATGCCTTATAATTGGTCCAATCCAATTCAATCGGTGTAATAGAAACATTGCCGCGATGGATGGCATAAAAATCAGTGCCGATGCCAGCATCGGCTTCTTCTCCTGGCAATCCAATCCAATAGAGAGGTCGACCTCGAGGATCAATTTGCTTAATCGATTCTTGCGCGCGATGGCGTTTTCCCAGTCGGGTGATTTCATATTTCCCTAATTCGCATAAGGGGACATCGGGGACGTTGACGTTGAGAATGGTATTAGAGGGTAAATGCCCTTGTTTGACTTTTAATACGAGTTCCTTGGCGACATGTGCGGCTGTTTCATAATGAATCGATTTTTCAGCTAAGGAAATAGCGATCGAAGGTAAACCTAAATATCGTCCTTCAATGGCAGCAGCCACCGTGCCAGAGTACAAAACATCATCGCCCATGTTTTGCCCGTGATTAATACCAGAAATAACCATATCGGGTAATTTGTCTAATAAACCAGTGACGGCCAAATGGACGCAATCAGTAGGTGTCCCATTGACAGTATAAATATGAGACTGGATTTGAGATAAACGTAGAGGATTATCCAGCGTTAATGAGTTGCTAGCGCCGCTGCGATTGCGATCAGGTGCGACAACGATGACCTCAGCAAATTCACTGAGGGTTTTTTCTAGCAATTTAATGCCGACGGCTTGATAACCATCGTCATTGCTGAGTAGGAGTTTCATGGTCGATCTCTTCTTTTAATGGGGTGTTGGTAATTTGGTAATAAGTTTCATCAGCTTTGATGAGGCCCATGCGTTCTCTTGCTAGAGTTTCTGCGATATTTTTCCCCGTTTTAAGTTGTTTGATTTGATCCGTGAGCTTGAGATTGCGTTTATAAAATTGCTCATTAGTTTGTGCTTGTTTGGCGATGCGGTGCTTGAGATTCCATGCTGTTATAACGCCACCATTACCAAGCCATAAAGTATATTGTAATATCAAAAATAATGTTAGAAGGATGAGAAATAAAATTTTTATCATGACTGTTTTCGGTATAAAAAAAAACACCGGCCAAAGCCGGTGTTTTTTTTAAGTTGAATATTAGCCGAAATAATATAAGGCTGATAATTCAAGTTTGTTAGCGATATCGATATCTGGGCTAGATACTGGCGTATGGATAATATAACGCGTGTAACCAGCGCGAAGACCGAAGCTATTGTAATGCCAACCGATACCAGCACCGACATCAACACCCATCGTGTTATTGGTGTCTTGTGAGTTGTCGGACAAGTTCTTTGGCTTACCAACGCCATGAACATAACCTGGACCGCCTTTGGCGTAGACTTCAAAGTTATCCAGAAATGGATAATAAGCATAGCCATCAGCGAACACGGCGTTATTTTGGCTGTATTCATAAGATTGTGTGTGATTGTTCTGGTTTCTGTATTTCAATGCGCGTAACCAAGAATAATTTAATTCTGCACCGAAATATTGGGACAGACGATAACCCGCAAACGCTGTCGCGCCGAATGGGAAGTTATCTTGTTTCCAAGAACCAGATGTTCCATGAATACTCGCAAAGTTTTTCTGATTCCACATACCTGGGTCAATAACACCAGCACCAATATACCACCCCACGATAGATGGAGTTGCAACAGGTTGCATGGTTGACATAGGCATACCAGCCGCAAACACAGATCCGCTTGCTAACAAGGCTGTTGCTAAAATAATCTTTCTCATATCAAAGAGTCCTCTTTTATTTAACCTTAAAATTTACATTATCCATCCAATCATTGAACGGATAACGAGCAGGATATCGAAATTTTTTTTGGAAATCTAGTATTTTTTGAGCGTTTTTAGATATTTTTTGTGCTACTAAAAACAACCCTTTTTGTTCTATGTTTAACAGGATTGTTATATAGCCTTAATTTAGGCATGTAATAAAACAGAGTCGAAATGATATTTTTTTGCGAGTTCAATTTCCTCATGTCGAAGGGTGAGCACTTCGCAACCTGTTTCTGTTACAAGCAATGTATGTTCCCATTGTGCTGATAAACTGTGATCTTTTGTGACGGCCGTCCAGCCATCTGGCAATAGTTTGATGTCTTTTTTGCCTGCGTTGATCATCGGCTCAATGGTGAAGATCATGCCGGCTTGTAGACGATGGCCGGTTCCGGCAATGCCATAATGTAGAATGTTAGGAGGTTCATGAAAGTGCTTGCCGATTCCATGTCCGCAATATTCTCGCACAACAGAAAATCGATTGGTTTCGGCGAGCGCTTGAATTGCAGCGCCCAGATCGCCTGTGAAAGCACCGACTTTTACTTTTAGCATAGCGGCTAATAAGCATTGGTAAGTAATATGTGCCAGTCGTTCGGCTAAAATGGATGGTTTTCCGACTAAGAACATTTTACTGGTATCGCCATAATAGCCATCCTTGACGACGGTGATATCGAGGTTAATGATGTCACCATTTTTTAATTGGCGAGCGCTGGGAATGCCATGACAAATTTGATGATTGATGGAGGTGCAAATGCTTTTGGGGTAACCTTTGTAATTCAGAGGGGCCGGGATGGCGTTTTGGTGGTTGACGATATAATGATGACATAATTGATCGAGTTCTTCTGTTGTTATACCGGCTTTAACATGAGGTTCGATCATTTCAAGGACTTCCGCTGCTAGGCGTCCTACGATGCGCATTTTGCTAATTTCTTCTGGCGTTTTTATGGGAATGTTCATTCAATTTCCTTGTTGATTAAAAAAAATTGTGATACAAAGCACCTCTCGCGTTTTGCGAGATTTTATTTCATTTTGTGTTTGGTTTGATAGAGAACTTAAAATTTCTTTCGCAAACCTCAATAAAAATGATAATCATGCCCGCACTTATACCGTCACAGGATTCGGGTGTCTATAAAAAAAGTATAGATTGAATCATGGGGTATAAGGAGGTAAAACCCAATGGTAGGAGAAAAGTATGTCACTTGTTACGATGAAAGAACTGCTTGCAGCAGGCGTTCATTATGGTCATCAGGCCCGATATTGGAATCCGAAAATGGCGCCTTATATTTATGGTACGCGCGATCGGATTCATATTATTAACCTTGAAAAAACACTGCCTTTATTAGAAGAAGCGATGAGCTTTTTAGGGAGTGTTGCGGCACGTAAAGGTAAAATTTTATTTGTTGGGACAAAAACGGCTGCCAGCGAACCGCTTAAAGAAGCGGCTGAAAGCTGTGGAATGTTTTATGTGCAAGATCGCTGGTTGGGCGGTATGCTCACTAATTATAAAACGGTTCGACATTCCATTCGCCGATTAAAAGAGTTAGAAAGCCAGTTTGAAAAAAATGCTTTCGGTAGCTTGACGAAGAAAGAAATTTTAAATTTAACTCGAGAAAAAGAGAAGTTAGAGAAAAGTTTAGGCGGTATTAAAAAAATGGGTGGTTTGCCCGATGTGCTTTTTATTATTGATATTGGGCATGAAAAAATCGCGATACAAGAAGCGAAAAAACTTCGTATTCCCGTTGTTGGCGTCGTAGATACCAATAACGATCCTACCTGGGTTGATTATTTGATTCCTGGCAATGATGATGCTGCTCGAGCGATTCGGTTATACCTGGACCTCGCAGTTAAATGTATTTTGGACGGGAAAGCCAGCGGCGGCTTTGTATCGACGGATACGAATACTTCGGACGAATTTGTCGAAGTATCAGAGCGAGCGTTTTCACAACTTGAACCAGAAGAAAACCGCGAATCCCAAAGTTCGGAAGAGTAAATAACGGAGTCACATTCTTTGAGAAAGAAAATTTGTCATTATTCATCGCGATCGTGACGATACAAGAACGTTCAGATTTTGGATGATTTTTCGTCAAAAAGCGCCAAAATAGGAACGTTCCTTAGAAAGCGCTGAATAGTTGCGAACATTTCTTGCACGGATCGATACAAGTTTTGCTTATTGCGAAACGTGTATTGGTTTATTTGTTGAGCTGATTGAAGGAGTATTTTGTTTATGTCAATTACAGCAGCGCAAGTCGCCGAATTACGCAAAATGACCGATTGTGGCATGATGGACTGTAAAAGGGCGCTAGAAGAAGCCGCGGGTGATTTAACTATTGCGACAGACATTTTGCGCAAAAAAGGTATTGCAAAAGCCGCTAAAAAAGCAGACCGCGTCGCCGCGGAAGGAATGATTAAAATTAAAACGGCTGCTCAAGGAAAATTTGCCGTTATGTTGGAAGTGAATTGCGAAACGGATTTTGTAGCCCGCGATGCGAACTTCCAGTCTTTTGCCGAATGGGTTGCAGATCTTGCATTAACGCATCGCATTGATGAGGTTCAAAAATTAGCGAATATTTCATGTGGCGATAAAACAGTCGAACAAGTTCGGCAGGATTTGATTGTCAAAATAGGTGAAAATGTTCACGTGCGCAGAATTGCCTTAGTGCAGACGACGGGTCAAATTGGCGCTTATACGCATGGCAATAAAATCGGCGTTTTAGTGGCTTTATCGAAAGAGGAAAGTGGTTTAGCGAAGGATATTGCGATGCATATTGCTGCATCAAAACCGCTGGTTGTCTCGCCTGATCAAGTAGATTTTCAAGTTATTACAAAAGAAAAAGAAATTTATCGCGCACAGGCTTTGGAGAGCGGAAAACCGGCCAATATTATCGATAAAATGGTCGAGGGGCGTTTGTCTAAATTTTTGAATGAAGTGAGTTTATTAGGACAGCCATTTGTTAAAGATCCGACCGTAACAGTGGGCGAGCTATTAAAGAAAGAGCAAGCAATAGTCGATACTTTTGTTCGTTTTGAATTAGGGGAAGGGATTGATAAGGCAAAAGCTGATTTTGCGACGGAAGTGATGGCACAGGTTAAACAGTCGACGTAAAAGAGGATTGAGGAAGACAGATTACCTCGCAATGACGGCGCTTTGGCCGGGCTGTTCCTTGCAATGACGAATCGAAGCACAAAAATGATCCACTTTGTTGAGCGAAATTGAAGTTGAACATAGATCCTCTTTTCCTTAAGCGCTCATAAAAAAGGACTGTTGCCGCGATTCCTTTTGTTGTTAGAATGTGTCGATTATTTTAATAAATGAGAAAAAGTTTTATGACCACAAAGCAAAAGCCAGTATTTAAACGCATCTTATTAAAAATCAGTGGTGAGGCTTTGTCGGGTGAAGGGGCATCAGGTGTAGAATTAGCGGCACTATCTTCATTGATTCGGCCGGTTGCAGACATTCTTGCGCTCGATGTTGAAGTAGGTATTGTGATAGGCGGTGGTAATTTTTTAAGAGGCGAGACGCTCACAAAAACAGGGATTGATCGCGTTACTTGTGATCACATGGGCATGATGGCGACCGTGATGAATGGTCTTGTGTTACGAGAAATTTTTTCGAAACAAAAAATTCCTGCGGTGTTGATGTCCGCGATTGATGTTCCCGCGATCGCCGAACATTACGATCGTTTTCATGCCGTTCAACATCTCGACAACAAACGCATTGTGATTTTTGCGGGTGGGACGGGAAATCCTTTATTTTCGACGGACTCAGCAGCGAGTTTAAGAGGCATTGAAATTAAAGCAGATATCATTTTAAAAGCCACCAAGGTAGATGGTATTTATTCCGCAGACCCAAAAAAAGACAAAACGGCTAAACGATATCATCGATTAACGTATCAAGAAGTGTTAGATAAACGATTAGGTATTATGGATTTAACCGCGATTTACTTATGCCAGGCGCATCAAATGCCGGTTCGTGTGTTTGATATGACATCTCCCGAGATTTTGAAAAGAATTATTTTGGGATCTGATGAAGGTACTTTAATGACGGATTAACAACAGAGGGAGAAAACGATGATCGATACTATTCGAAAAACAGCGGAAGCGCATATGCAAAAAAGTATTGAGGCGCTTAAATCAGAACTTACTAAAATTCGAACAGGGCGAGCACATCCTAGCTTGTTAGACCATATTAAAGTGTCTTGTTATGGCTCTGAAATGCCCATGAATCAAGTTGCTAGCGTATCGGCCGCTGATGCACGATCTTTGGTCATCAGTCCTTGGGATAAAAAAATGATTCCCAGCATTGAAAAAGCTATTTTACAGGCAGATTTAGGGCTTAATCCTGTTTCAATGGGCGATGTGATTCGAGTTCCAATGCCACCCCTTAACGAAGAACGACGCAAAGAATTGACTAAAATTGTTAAAACCGAAACCGAAAATACGCGCGTGTCTATTCGCAATATTCGGCGAGACGCTAATGCAAAAGTGAAAGAACTATTAAAAGAAAAGAAAATTTCGGAAGATGATGAGCGTCGCGTGGAAGAACAAATTCAAAAATTGACAGACAAATATATTCAGGAAGCGGAAAAATTATTGTCTGCAAAAGAGCGTGAATTAATGGAAGTCTAAACGTTTTAAAAGATTAGCCTCTGTCAATGATGCGAGAAAATTATCTTGAAAAAAAATCAACCAGCCTTTTCATTATCAGAATCTATTGCTGCGCTGGATAAAATTCCACGCCATGTCGCAATCATCATGGACGGCAATGGTCGTTGGGCATCGCAACAGGGTAAGTCGAGAGCTGCAGGCCATCGTGCCGGCGCTAAAGTCGTCGAGAAAATAATAGATATTGCGCAAGCCGTCGGGATTGAGGTGTTAAGCGTATTTGCTTTTAGTAGTGAAAATTGGCTGAGACCAGAATCCGAAGTAGATGCTCTGATGAAGTTATTTTTAAAAGGGCTAAAAGAACAGATGCCCAAATTGGCAAAGCGTAATGTTGTTTTTCGGGTGATTGGAGATCGAACACGATTTAGTCGGACTTTACAGAAATACATGGTTGATGCGGAAGAAAACTCTCGCCATCATACGGGGCTTAATTTTGTGTTCGCTGCGAATTATGGCGGACGATGGGATATTGTTCAAGCGGCACAATCATTAGCGCGTGAAGTCGAGGCAGGGATGTTAAAGCCAGACGCTATTGATGAAACGATATTTACCCGTTATCTCTCCTTAGCTGATTTACCGGCCCCCGATTTATTTATTCGCACGAGCGGTGAAATTCGCATCAGTAATTTTTTTCTCTGGCAATTGGCCTATACGGAATTATATTTTACCGATATTTTGTGGCCAGATTTTAATGAACAAGCGTTTTTTGATGCGTTGAAAAATTATGCGAATCGCAAGCGACGGTTTGGAAAAGCGGAAGAGGATTGAGAATATTTTAAAAGCCATCGCGCAGCGCACACACGCCTTAAAAAGCACTGAATAGTTATAAAAGAGAATCATGTTATATGCTTAAGCACCGACTCATAACAGGTATTATTTTACTAGCGATTACGCTTTTACTTCTATTTTATTTGCCCGCGAAAGCATTTATAGCGGTGACGACAATTTTATTTTTATATGCGGCGTGGGAATGGAGTCGGCTCATAAAAATTACCACCTATCTCTATCGAATTTTATATGTCATCGGCATTGCCATTTCTTTTTACGGTATAACCCATCTTCATGTAGCCGGGATATTGATTGTGGCAGCTATCTTTTGGATTATGGTGTTGATCAATTTGGTGGGCGAGGAACGATATCATCATAGTAGGTTAAATCGGTTTTGGTGCAAAGCGTTCATGGGGATATTGACGTTAGCACCGGCTTGGCTAGCCCTGAATGTAATTCGATTAGCACAAAACGGCATAGCCGTAATTTTGTTTTTATTATGTCTCATTTGGATTTCAGACACGGGCGCTTATTTTATAGGGAGAGGGTTAGGTAAACATCGATTAGCCCCGCATATTAGCCCCAAGAAAACATGGGAAGGTTTGTATGGAGGTGTTTTATGTGCGTTATTAATTGGTTTGTTTGGTGCTATTTTTTTTAAGATACCGCTGTTCCAATGGCCGCATATTTTGTTGTTATCTTTCTTGACGGCTTTATTTTCTGTGGTGGGTGATTTGTTTGAAAGTCAATTGAAACGTCAAGCGGGATTGAAAGACAGCGGTATTATTTTCCCTGGTCATGGTGGATTATTGGATCGCCTTGACAGTTTGATGGCCGCCGCCCCCGTTTTTTTAGGCGGCTGTTTTTGGTTGGGGTTACATTTTAGTGTTGGCTAAAAACACTGTTTTTATACTTAATTTTCGCATATACTCGTCGCGAATCATATGGAGGTGTTTATGCGACGAGTATATAATACCGAAAATTTAAAACGGGCTTGTGGGACAGAATGAACAATTCCATGATCATAAAAAAAACACTCCTTTTTGTTCTGGCGATTTTTTTCTGCGGCATTTTATACGCCGTGCCAGGTGATTTTGTTATCAACCATATTCGTGTCGATGGTCTTCAAGGGTTGTCTCAAGAAACGGTTTTAAGCTATATCCCCGTTAAGGCGGGTCAGCAATTTAATATGCAGCAAAGCCGAGAGATTATTTCAGCCTTGTATAAAACGAATTTTTTCGATGATGTTCAGTTATCACACGATGGTACGACGTTGATTGTATCGGTTGTGCAGCGACCGATTATTGGCCAGGTAACGATTACTGGAAACAGCGCAATTTCAACCAAACAATTCATCGACGCCTTAAAAAAACTCCATTTTTATGAAGGCGATGTCTTTAATCCCGCTGTTTTAGAGCAAGTCAAGGATTCTCTTGAAGGCGAGTATTTTTCACTCGGAAAATATAATGCTGGAGTCGATATTAAAACGACCTCACAACCGGGTCACCGTGTTTTTGTTGTAGTCACTATTTCTGAAGGGCAAGCAGCAAAAATCAAGCAAATTAAAATTATTGGAAACAATGCATTTAGCGAAACAGAATTGTTGAATCAGTTTAAATTAACCCCTGCTGGATTATTAACATTCTATTCGCATAATGATCAATATTCGCGAGAAAAACTGGTGGCTGATCTGGAAGCATTACGATCCTATTACATGAATCGGGGCTACATTAAATTTAATATTGAAACTTCTCAGGTTTCTATTTCTCCCGACCGAAAGCAAGTGTATATCACCATTCGAATAACGGAAGGCGGACAATATACCCTCTCTGGTTATACCTTTACAGGACATTCTATTTTAACGAAAGACCAATTGAGTCAAGCCGTTCTATTGAAAAAAGGTCAGGTTTTTTCTCGACAAGATATCTTAGAAGCCAGCAAACGAATTTCCCAATTGCTCGGAAATAAAGGATATTCTAATGCAGACGTTGAGGCTATTCCTCGTATTGATGATCTTCATCATACTGTATTTTTAAATTTTAATATTACGCCCGGCGCCCGAATTTATGTTCGACATATTACTTTTTCTGAAAACTATCGAACCAATGATGAAGTATTACGTCGAGAAGTACAGCAAGTCGAAGGAGGCGTGTTATCCACTCAAAAACTGGAAGATTCAAAGCGCTCTTTATTGTTGCTCCCCTATATTTCTCAGGCGAATGTCACCACGCAGCCTGTACCGGGTTCTCGGGATCAGGTGGACGTCAATTACAAAGTAGCAGAATCTCCTTCAGCCGAGTTGCAGGGGGGGGTGGGTTATTCAGTTTTAAATAAGTTAATGTTTAACGCCAGTGTTCAACAACGTAATTTGTTTGGTACCGGTAATTCATTGAATTTGAACTTTATGTACAGCCGTCCTTCCACGGAGTTAAGCGTTAACTACTACAATCCTTACTATACTGCCTCCGGTATGGGGCGAACAATTAGCGCTTATACAACGCATTCTAATTTGGAAGAAGCGAATGTCGCCAATTATGTCACCAACGATTATGGTTTATCGGTAGGATATAATTGGCCGGTTTCTTTGAACAATTCGTTACAGTTTGGCTATGGTTATGAAAATACTATTTTAAAACTAGGTAATAATGCTTCAACTGAATTGCTCCATTTTGTGGATCGGCATCATCGCAACTTTAACGAATTTGATTTAAATGGGGGATGGACTTATCAAGGATTAGATCGTTATTTATTCCCAACACAAGGTGTTTTGCAGACGCTCAATGTGATGGCTTCTGCGCCCGCTGGAGGGCAAACACTGGAATACTACACTTTGGAAGACACCGTTAATTTTTATCATCCGCTCTATCATGATTTCATCGGTAATATCAAACTCGATCTCGGCTACGCGAATGGATATGGTACTTACGGTGGGAAATTACCCTTCTTTAAAAATTATTTTGCGGGCGGTATTGGGTCTGTTAGAGGGTATGAAGGCAATACGATTGGGCCATTGGATTCCAACAACAACCCCTTGGGGGGTAATATTAAAATGGTGGGCACGCAGGCATTGATTTTCCCCAATCCGTTTGGCGATACACTAAGAACCAGCATTTTCCTAGATGAAGGAGATGTATTTAGTACACCGAAAGAAAATCATCAGGATGGTATAAAATTGAATGAGCTGAGATATTCAACAGGTGTTGAAATAGATTGGCGGAGTCCAATCGCCTTATTAAACTTTAGTTTGGCGACGCCTATTCGAGAAAGAAATTCAGATCAATCAGAATATTTCCAATTTAATATTGGGAGCTCTATGTAATGATCAGAATGGGGTAACTATACGGCTTGTGAGTGGGATTTTTGAGCGGGTACTCTGCGAGCGGTTGAATAGTTACGTTAAAATGAGCGTTTAATCGGTAATAAAAGAGAGGAATGTCAGATGAGAAAATTATTGATTTCTATGGGTTTAGCCAGTGCGTTATTTTGTGGTGTCACTTATGGTGCTGCCCCAACGGCTAATATTGGAATTGTTGATGTTCAACAAATTTTACAGCAGTCTCCCAAAGTGAATGCAGCCAGCGAGAAATTACGAAAAGAATTTTCGCCGCAACAAAATGAATTGAAATCTTCACAAGATCATTTACAACAGTTGATGGATAAGTTGAATCGTGATGGGGCCGTGATGCAAGCGAAAGATAAAGCTGATTTGCAAGCTCAAATCGATAAAATTCAACAAGATCTGACTCAAAAATCACAGGTTTTTCAGCAAAATGTGATGAATGCTCAACAAAAAGAGATGCAAGATCTTTTAGCTCAAATTACCACGATTGTAAAAGGGGTTTCTGAGAAGAAGAATATAACATTGGTTATCGATAAGAGCGCAGTTGTTTATTCAGCTGATGGGCTAGATATGACTGCTGAAGTTCAGAAAGCGTTTTCGTAACTACTCAGCATACTCGGAGGAACGTTCATCTTTTGGCGCTTTTTCATCGATTTTTCGTCAAAAATCATCCAGAACCTGAACGTTCTTGTATCATCAAGATCATTGTGGGTAATTACGCATTATCATAAATAGAGTTATACTCCTCGCGAATAGGTTTTCAGAGTTAACGCCGATAGGCCTGAGTGTGTAGGTTTTTCGGTGAGGCGGCGAGGGGAGAGTAACAGCAGTGTATTAAATAATACGCGATTGTTGCGAACGTTCTCGCCACAAAGCCGAAAACCAAAAGACGAAGGGTATACATATGAAGCCAATGACGCTAGGAGAAATAGCGAAAATTATTAACGCGCAGGTCGAAGGAGATTCTGCGCGTTTGATTACAGGTATTTCCAATTTGCAAGCGGCAAAAGCAGGGGATATCAGTTTTCTTGATAATCCTAAATATCGATCTTATTTAGGATCAACGAAAGCTTCGGCTGTGATCTTATCGGCCGCTGATCGCATACATTGTCCTTGTGATGCATTGGTTGTAAATAGCCCCTATTTTGCCTATGCGACAATCGCACATGTTTTTGCGCCAAAAATTACAGCAGCCGCGGGTATTCACCCCACGGCAGTCATTGGGGAAAATTGTCAGATTGATGAAACTGCGTCAATTGGCGCGCATGTCACACTAGAAGATCGTGTTGTTATTGGTAAAAGAACGCAAATTAGAGCCGGAAGTGTGATTGGGCAGGATGCTCGCATAGGAGATGATTGCTTAATCTGGGCAAATGTAACGATTTATTATGGCGTACAGATTGGTCATCGCGTCATCGTTCATAGTGGTGCAGTGATCGGAGCTGATGGATTTGGTTTTGCGCCTCATGAAGGGCAATGGCATAAAATTCCTCAACTTGGGACAGTTATTATCGAAGATGAGGTGGAAATTGGCGCGTCAACGACTATCGATCGGGGTGCTTTAGAGGATACGATTTTAAGTCGAGGCGTTAAATTAGATAATCAAATTCAAGTGGGACATAATTGTCAAATCGGCGAGAATACTATCGTGGCAGGCTGCTCAGGTCTTGCTGGCAGCACAAAAATTGGTAAGAACTGTCTGTTGGGAGCTCGAGTCGGTATTGCGGGTCATGTTGAAATTGCTGATCGAGTGACGCTATGCGCAGAAACGACAGTGATGAATTCTCTTAAAATACCTGATAAAGTTTACGCGTCGGGTATTGGACAATTAGAATATGCAGATTGGAAAAAGAATATGGCGCGCTTTCGCAGCTTAGATGAATATATGCGACGATTGATTGCGCTGGAAAAAAAAATCAATGAAAAAGGAATAGGAGAAAAAGCTCATGACAAGTAAACCTTTCATAATGGAAACCCGAGATATATTTAAATATATGCCGCATCGACCCCCTTTTTTATTAGTCGATCGCGTATTGGAATTAGACCCCGGAAAATCCATTGTTGCGATAAAAAATATCACTATTAATGAGCCATTTTTTGTCGGACACTTTCCTTCCGAACCGGTGATGCCGGGTGTGTTGATGCTAGAAGCCTTAGCGCAAGCCTCGGTGATTTTAGCCTTTGTTGGCAGTCAAGAAGATCCTTCTCAAAGCCCGCTCTATTATTTTGCAGGGATTGATAATGCACGATTCAAACGCGTTGTTCGACCCGGAGATCAATTGCGTTTAGAAGTTGAAATCACCAAAGCAAGAAAATTAATTTTGAAAGCACATGGTGTTGCGAGCGTGGAAGGGGATGTGGCCTGCTCAGCCGATTTGATGAGTATCCGTACTAACGAATAATGGATAACCATTCATCGTGATCATGATGATACAAGAATGTTTTTCTGGGTATTGAATGGTTACGCTGAGGATTAATTTTTATAAGAGATTTTAGTAGCCATGAATAATAAAAACTTATCGGGAAACGATTCAATCCCTCAATCCTTAATAGATCCAAGAGCCGCGATTCATCCTTCTGCAAAAATCGCTGGAGGTGTGACCATTGGTCCTTTTTCATTGATCGGTGAAAATGTGGAAATTGGATCTGGAACATGGGTTGGTCCTCATGCGGTTATTCGAGGCCGAACGAAAATCGGCGCACATAATAAAATTTATCAATTTGCTTCTGTTGGAGAAGATCCTCAGGATAAAAAATATCAAGGCGAAGATACGTGGCTGGAGATTGGCGATTACAACGTGATTCGAGAATGCTGTACGATCAATCGTGGAACCGCGCAGGATAAAGGGATCACTAAAATCGGCGACCACAATTTATTGATGGCGTATGTTCATATTGCGCATGATTGCACTATCGGTAATCAGACCATTTTCGCCAATAATGCTACGCTTGCTGGACACGTGACTGTGGATGATTATGTGATTTTGGGCGGATTTTCTGCGATTTATCAGTTTTGTCATCTCGGTATTCATAGTTTTATTGCTTCTGGCGCACTCGTGGAAAAAGATGTGTTACCTTTTACGCGCGTTTCGGGCGCCTTTGCAAAACCTTTTGGTTTAAATGTGGAAGGATTAAAACGACGAGGCTTTAGTCCCGCATTTCGTAGTTATTTAAAACAAGCCTATCGCATTGCTTATCGACAAGGGTATACAGCCGAAGAAGCGGTGACGCATCTCGAACCACTCGTTGCGGAATGTCCAGAAATTCAATTTTTTATTGATATACTCAAAACAGCTAAACATGGTATTTGTCGATAAAATACAAGCACCGCTTAAAATTGGTATCGTTGCGGGCGAAGATTCCGGTGATATTTTAGGCTCGTCATTTATTCAGTCGCTTAGAGAGCTGTATCCCGATGCGCAGATCGAAGGTATTGCCGGGCCGCGCATGGTGGCAGCGGGTTGCTTGGCGTTGTATCCTACCGAGCGTTTATCGGTGATGGGATTAATTGAGCCCTTAAAACGATTGCCTGAGATTTTATCGATCCGAAAAAATATATATCAGCACTTCATTCAAAATCCCCCGGATGTCTTTATTGGAATAGACGCGCCAGATTTTAATTTAACATTGGAAAAAAAGTTAAAACGACAAGGGATAAAAACTGTGCATTATGTCAGTCCTTCTGTTTGGGCGTGGCGACGAGGGCGCATTCGAACGATCAAAAAAGCGGTTGATCTAATGCTTGTCTTGTTTCCTTTTGAAAAAACTTTTTATGAACAATATAACCTCTCTGTAAAATTTGTGGGACACCCTTTAGCGGATGAGATTTCTTTGCAAGTTGACCGTATAGCGATGAGGAAAAAATTAGGATTGGCTCTTCAAGCTAAAGTGTTAGCTATTTTACCGGGTAGTCGTGAAATGGAATTAGAGCGATTGGTACCACCATTTTTGCAAACGGCACAAGTGTGTTTACAACAGATGCCACAATTACAAATTGTCACCGTGATGGCGAATGAGCAACGAGAAAAACAATTTAGAATTTTACTGAGTCGCGTAGCACCAAAATTGTCAATTCGAATTTACCAGGGAAACTCTCGTGAAATCATGACGGCAGCGGATGCTGTTTTATTGGCTTCCGGCACAGCTTCTTTGGAAGCAATGTTATGCCAGTGTCCGATGGTGGTTGCTTATCGAGTTGCACCGTTGAGTTATTTCTTAGCGCGACTGCTTGTGCATATTAAATATTTTTCTTTACCAAATTTAATTGCAGGAGAAAAGTGGGTGCCTGAATTGCTGCAACAAGAAGTGACAGCTGAACGTATGGCGCCGATTTTATTGGATTATTTGACGAATGTTGAAAAGACAGACGCATTAAAACAAAAATTTTTAGCGTTGCATCGACTGCTACGATGTAATGCGAGCGAACAAGCTGTGCAGGCGGTTTTGGCGTTGATACGAGGTTGAGGATTGAGGGCGAGGCGGGATAAAGAAAATGCGAAGCATTTTCCCGCCGAGCGACGCGCAGGGATGCGCGGCTGGGGAGATGCGTCAGGATGACAGTTCAGAATAGGATTGAGGATTGAGAAAGAAGACTACCTGCCGTCATTGCGAGGAGCGTGAGCGACGAAGCAATCCAGTTCTTCGTCATCCCGCGGCTTGATCGCAGGATCCAGGCGGAAGTTATGAGCGCGAGATAAAATAGAGGATCTTTTGTGAGTATTCAATATAAAGAAATTATCGAGAAACGATTCATTTCTTCAATCCTTGACGAATTAACAGCCGGTGTCGATGAGGTAGGGCGCGGTCCACTTGCTGGGCCTGTCGTGACAGCCGCGGTGATTTTGAATCCCGATCGACCGATTGCCGGATTAAAAGATTCTAAACTGTTATCATTAAAAAAACGTACGTATTTAGCGCAAGAAATTCAAGAAAAAGAATTATGTTTTTCGTATGGTCGCGCAGAAGTCGAAGAAATAGATCAGATCAATATTTTACGAGCCAGTTTGCTCGCGATGCAACGTGCCGTTGCTGCTTTATCGATTCAGCCGAATTATGTTTTAGTCGATGGCAATTATTGCCCTTCATTTCCTTGCGAAGCCAAAGCGATTATCAAAGGTGATAGTTTGATTCCGGCGATTAGTGCTGCTTCGATTATCGCGAAAGTTAAACGTGATTTAGAGATGGATGATTATGATCGATTATATCCGCAGTACGGTTTTGCAAAGCATAAAGGTTATCCGACAAAACAGCATATTGCCGCCATACAGCAATATGGGGCTTTACCTATTCATCGTCAGAGTTTTTCGTTGACAGGTGGGAAACGGTAGAACTTAAAACTCGAGCAATTATTTACCGCGGATCGTGATGGTACAAAAATGTTCACATTTTGGATGATTTTTTAATCCGCATGTAGGGGCACCCCTTGTGGGTGCCCAGTCTCAAAGATGCCCACAATTTTTGGGCGACCACAAGGGTCGCCCCTACGAATTCATCGCACAGAACAATGATAAGGTTAATTCAAAAAGCGCCAAAATATGGACGTGTTCCTGTTAGTGCAAAATAATTTCTGTAAATTGCCGAATCGCGTTGCGATATTTGTTAACTCGCTGAGTCAGATGCAATAGTTGATCGTGCATCAAAGCAATCGATTCTTTTCAAGTAATATCTAAATCGTTTCAAGTCCTCCGTCTCGAACAGTAAAAATCCGAACTGGGGTTTAAGTAAACCATTTGGAGTCTAAAAATCGAGATTTTATATCATGCCTCTTTTTCCCAGTCGCCATTTGATGAGGGCGATTGTAAACGGAATAATTTTCCCCTTAAATCCAGCCTCTTTTCGCAATACGCGTGCGGCTTCTTTGAGCGTGGCGCCAGAACCCGTATAGTCATCAAGCAGCAAGATATCGCCGACAAGTTTTTCATTTCGATCGCCGGTCATTTTCTCATTAACGTTGTGCTTTCGCTGATCGTTATTTAATAACTCACCTTGTCGGTGAGCGGGTAGATTTTGCCAGGTCAAAAAATCTAACATTGTTTTTGCTTGTAAACTTGCGCCAATTTTCTTTGCAATTTTATCGCGAAATGCCCATGTGAGCGATGGAATTGGGATAACGTATTTAATATTATATTTTTTTAGTTCATTAAGACGCGTTTTAATAAGCGCCATTATTTCATCATTCAGTCCCAACATGGGGTCATTGCTGTTCGTGCGATTTTGCATAAAATGAATAAACGCGGGGGAGTGTAATTTCCCATCTAATATCGAAATACCTTCTGAAATGGCATGTTGAAGCATGGGTTTAATCGCCGCACTTTTTTTATGAGCCAATGTGAAATCGGTTTGATATCACTTAGGTCAATTTTAAAAAACAAGTTGCCGGAACAAATGTCGCAATGGCCGCACGCTTTTGCGAAATCATCGCCTAATGTTTCTCGTAACATTTTCATGCGACAATCAGTGCTCTGTAATCCATAGCGTAACATCGTATCCAGTTCATTTATTTTCACTGCGTATTGATTTTTATAGCGAGTTAAATTCGGCGGCGTTTTATTTTCAGTTAACCGATAAATCTGTTTGCCGCTGATGAGATTTTTTTCTAAAAAATTTTGTTCAGCCAATTCAGCCACGACGACTTGAACGCGGGTTGGATGTAACCCCGTTAGGCGTTTAATAGCATTCAGCGTGGTCGGCTCATCTGTGTCGCGAATGGTTTTTAAAATTAAATCAAAATCGTCTGCGGTGGGTTGTGCAGATTCAATAAAATGCCGTTGAATTTTTTTATCTTGTTCGTCGAACAATAAAACTGCATTTGCGAATTTCCCATCTCGGCCGCATCGGCCGATTTCTTGGTAATATGCCGTAATTGACCCTGGCACATCAAAATGAATAATAAATCGCAGATCAGATTTATCGATCCCCATGCCTAACGCGTTTGTTGCCGCAATCACTTTATATTTTCCTCGAATAAAGTTATGTTGCAGCTCGCGTTTTTTGTTTTGATCAAAACCCGCATGATAGGCGATGGCATTGATATTTTTTAATCGACAAAATTCAGCCACTAGCTCAGTATTTTCACGCGTAGCGCAATAAATTAACCCATCACCTTCTAATTGTGAGATCAAGTCAACAACCACTTTTAATTTTTCTTCCAGCGTATTGAGTTGGACACAAGATAATTGAATATTAGGTCGATCCATTGTGGCGCGATGCACCGCGATTGATTTATCGATTGATAATTGTAATTTTATATCATCTTCTGTTTGATGATTCGCAGTCGCCGTTAAACCTAATATTTTTATATCTGAGTTTTTGTGTTCCAGTTGTTGAACCAATTTTACGATTTGGCGATAACTGGGGCGAAAATCATGTCCCCAGGTTGAAATACAATGTGCTTCATCAATAACTACCAAAGTGATCGGTAGAGACATTAGAAAGTTAAATCGATCTAAATTGTCGAGTTGTTCTGGCGCAACAAATAAAATTTTAATCTTTCCGTCACGAGCGCTTTCTCGCGCCCAAAGATTTTCTTCATCTGTTTGATCGGTATTAATACTGGCGGCTGTAATATTAAATCGTTGAGTTAGATGTAACAGCTGATCGCGCATCAAAGCGAGTAGAGGCGAAATAACCAACGTGATGCCGGGTAGTAAAACAGAAGGTAATTGATAAAGTAGTGATTTTCCGTGCCCTGTCGGCTGAATGCAAATGAGACGATTCTTTTCGAGCAATGTTTGAATTGCTTCAAATTGCCCATCTCGAAAAGCAGAAAATCCGAAACGATCTTTGAGTATTTGTTGCAACATATTTTTGTCGATTTGTTTCATCGCATCAAATTAGAGAAGCAATTCTTGCGTCAAAGACAATGGGAGCTCTTGCTTGATCTTTTTGTGTATGTAAGGAATAAACAGTATAGTGATCAGCGTACAAATGAGGAGAATGAGCAAATAAACACTAAAAGCATGATGATAAATTATTCCAATGGCACTGATGTTATGACTCATTGCCGCAGGTACCTTGGCTATTTTCGCCAATGTACCGGCTATCTTCCCGCCTAAACCAATCGTTAATAGGAATATCCCCATCATCATGCCGTTAAACTCTGGAGGGACTAATGTTTTAACCATAGAAAGCCCAATAGGAGAAAATGCCAATTCTGCGATAGAAAGAATTAAATAGGCAATAATAATCCATAGGGGGTTGATGAGCGCGGAAGTTTCTTTAAACGAAAAGCTCGACGCTAATATCGCGAAAGAAATAGAAAGTAATACCATGCTAATGCCAAATTTTGCCGGGATAGAAGGATTATATTTTGTCTTACCTAAAAATAACCATAATTTTGCGAGCGGATATCCAAAAATGACTATGCCAAAAGCTTCTATCGAAATAAAAGCAGAGGAGGGTATATTGATGCCGAGCAATGATTTATCGACGACATTTTCGATAAATAATAGGATGGATAAAAATAGTTGCATATACATCGCCCAAAAAAAGACGGATATAATTAACAATATAAAAAAAGCCACTAAGGTGTTTTTGTATCTTTTCTCAGATTTCGTGATGCAATAAATAAAAATCCCTATGACGGAAATACTGACGGCGATAAAGACAACAATAGCGATCCATTCTGACGTTAATATAATAAAGCTGAGGAGAATAGTGCATAAAGTGATTGCAATAGGAACAAGGCTCGACTGGGTCATTGTTTTCGTGTTTTTACCCAAATTTTGTAATCGGTAGTGAATAATCCCGAAATAGAATATCAGATAAGTCATGATAAAAGCAGCGATTGCTGTTAGAAAAGCGAAGCTCCATCCTAAATAACGAACGAGAAACCCTGCGATGGAGGCGGCGATGGTTATTCCTATACAAAAAGCCATATAAAAAATAGTGTACCCGGCATCTTGATGCGGATCGTTTTCTTTATACAGATAGCCCAACAGACTTGAAGCGCTGGGTTTTAAAAGTCCTACGCCTACGGCGAGAATGGACAAACCCAAATGCATCATTAATTGCCAGGGCAAGAGTAAACAAATCACACCCAAGCATTCAATAAGGGATCCAATGAATACCGAGCGCTTGAGCCCCCAATATTTATCAGCAATAAAGCCACCGATCAAAGGTGTGATATAGGACAATGCAATGAAAGATCCTGATATACCGTAGGCGATGTTATCATCCATTCTGAAAAATTTGACTAAATACAAAATTAATAATGATTGCACTAAATAAAAACCATAACGTTCGAAAAGAATCGATCCACAAAATACTTTAAGACCTGCAGGTTGTTTGACGCTCGTTTTCATAGCTAAATTCCCCTGTTATTTTCAATTTCAGTGATCGATTTTGGAATCGGTTTTCCTAATACTTTGCAACCTGTTTCCGTGACTAATAGATCGTCCTCAATACGTATTCCTTCAAAATGCCGATATTTTTCAACCTCGTCATAATTAATAAATTCGCGATATTTCCCAGCTGTTTGCCATTGATCAATTAATTCAGGAATAAAATAAATACCTGGTTCAGCCGTGAGCACAAAGCCCGCTTTCAATCTTTTTGCCAATCGTAAAAAAGAAAGACCAAATTGCTGGCTTCTTGTTATTTCAGCATCATAACCCACATTATCTTCCCCTAACATTTCTAGATCATGTACATCCATGCCTAACATGTGTCCTAATCCGTGAGGAAAAAATAAAGCATGCGCGCCCATTGTTACGGCCTGTTTGATGTCACCTTTCATAAGCCCTAGATCTTTTAGGCCATTCGCCATGGTTTCAGCCACCTTGAGATGGATATCTTTATATAAAACGTCCGGCTTAATTTCATCAATCGCTTTTAATTGGCCATCCAGAACAATCGTGTAAATATCTTTTTGTTGATTCGTAAATTGATTTCCCGCAGGATAAGTGCGGGTTATATCAGAAGCGTATCCCGCTTGAGATAACACGCCAGAATCCACTAAGAGTAAATCGTTCTCTTTCAGAATTTCACTGTTAGCCGCGGAGTTCCAATTATGCAAAATACTACATTTTTTCGTTAAAATCGTAGGAAATGCGACGATATGTCCTCGTGAAGTGACGATTGATTCGCACTGCGCCAATAATTCTCGCTCGGATATGCCCGGCTTGATCTCTTTTAAAAGAAGATCGTAAATGTCAGCCGAAATATTGAGCGCTTTTTCAATTTCCACGACCTCTTCGGCGCTTTTTATTTCACGCTGCGAGATGACAGCAGAGATGAGGTTTTTAGAAGCATTGTCATTGATTTGATGGGGTGGAATGCCTAATAGCAGACTCAGTTTTATCATGAGTTCGCTGCGGCACACAGGCAAGTAATGTATAGCGCGTTTTATTTTAAGCGCTTTATTTAAATAATTGCTTAATAGCGCCGTACGTTGAACATCATGGATTCCTACATTTTCCGCTAAACTTTCTAAAGTCGGCATAGCGCCTGTCCAAATTTGATCTTCCAAAGAAATATTATCTCCGAACAATATTTCTTTATTATTATCAATGTCAATGAGTAGAAAGAGTGAAGGAACTGAATTTATACCAGAATAATATAAGAAACTGCTATCCTGTCGAAAATAATAAGTATGAGCAAAAATTTCAATGGGCGATCTTTCGTTGCCACATAATAAAATAATGCCTGATCCTACCCGCGATTTTAGTTTTTGTCTTCTTTCCCAATATAGTTTTTTATGGAGCATGTTTTTTCTTCCTTATCGGCAGATTCTTATCATGGATATGATCTCTCAACAGTGCAATTTTATTACAAGGAAGTGGGAAAGTCATGTTGATTTCTTTTTATCCAAAATTTGAGCGTTTCTTAGAAGGCACTGAATAGTTACAGTTTTTAATTTCTCGATTCTGACTCAATACGCGTTCTGATTAACAAATCCTTTCCATAGAGTCATGAAAATAATTTTGATATCGAGCCAGAGCGACCAGTTTTCGATGTAATAAAGATCATATTCGACGCGTTTTTCCATTTTATCGAGTGTGTCTGTTTCACCACGATACCCATTGACTTGCGCCCAGCCTGTGAGGCCTGGTTTCATACGATGACGCTGCATGTAGCCCAAAATGAGCTCTTTATATTGCTCATTATGTACGACAGCATGTGGACGCGGGCCGACAACCGACATGTCGCCTTTGAGCACATTTAGAAATTGGGGGAGTTCATCTAAACTCGTTCGACGTAAAAATGCGCCGATTGACGTTAAACGGGAGTCGTGTTTAGTCGCTTGAGTGACTTGTCCAATTTGTTCTTGATGTAACTTCATCGTGCGGAATTTATACATCGTGAAAATACGACCATCCCAGCCATGTCGTTTTTGTTTAAATAAAATGGGACCCTTGCTCGTGAATTTGATCGCTAACGCAATGATGAATAACAAAGGGGAAATTAAAATAATAATACCGGCGGAAAAAATTTTATCCTCAATCCATTTTAATAAATAATCAGCGCCCGTCATCATCGAGGTGCGAAGATTGATAATAGAAATTCCCCATAAGTTAATGATGGAGTGATTCAATAATTTGGCATAATTTAGCTCAGGAATTAGACGAATGTTAACGGTGTTGTGGCGGAGCGCATCAAGAATCGCCTGAATTTTATCGTCATTTTTAAGCGGCAGCGCAATCCAAACTTCATCGATGGTTTCGGTTTGAATAAACGCATCTAAATTTTTTGGCATCGTTTTGATGGGCGTGCCTTGGATATCCGATCGCGATTCGAGGGAGGTCTCATCGACTAAACAGCATTTGATATTAAATCCGGCCCAAGCATCTTGCTGTAAGCGCATAATTAAATGCTCAGCCATTTGTCCTGCGCCGATAATGACAATGTGTTTTTGATTCAGACCATATCGTCGTAGCCAACGTAAAATGAGATAAGTGATTAGTCGCAAGGCGCATAAACTGATAATCGCCGTTATTGTCCACGTAAGCATCCAGGCGCGTGAAAAAATAATGGTTGTTTTGACGATGACGCTGACTAACAAGAGCGATAACATCACCGTAATCGCGGCTAAAATAACGCGGCGCAAAATAGATAATAAATTTTCCAAGCGATGCGATGAATAAATATCAAAGCGCGGAAATATCAAGGCAGTTAGTAGCGCGGCGATTAAAAAGGCATTGAGATAATAAGAAGAAATACTGGCCTGTCCAAATCGAATCCAAAAGGCGATCAATCCTGAAAATGCCATGACGGCCATATCGATGAAGCGCATGAAAAATGAGAGAGAACCGGCGTATTTTTTAAAGATCGAGGATTGAGGATTTCGGGGATATGTATTGCTTGTGTGATGAGTTATTTTATTCGTAATGATTTTTTTTTTCATATTTATCGTGCTCGTCTGTTAGTAGCCATCATTGCTAAGCGCAGCCGATCATGTTTGTTATTACTTCGGCTTCTCGCCGCGCTCGCGATGATAGAGGCGCCAGGCGTTCGCCATACAATAAAAAAAGTCTGAAAGCTTTATGCTTATGCAAACTGCCTTTTTTCACCCGCAGCCTCCGGCAAATTGCTCACACAACGCTCGCACAATTCAGGATGTTCGGCGTGGATGCCGATATCAGCACGGCGATGCCAACAGCGCGCGCATTTTTTGTGTGAGGAGGGGGTTACGGAAATTTTGAATAAATAGATGCCAAGGTTACCCATATCGGCAGCGAAATCAGCAGCATCAGCCGGCGCTTTCGATAATTCATCTACGCGTGCCGTTGAAGTAATTAGCACAAAACGCAATTCATTTTGAAGCAGCGTTAAAGAGTTTTTCAATTCGCCGTCGGCATATAAAACTACTTCGGCTTCCAGCGACGAGCCGAGTACTTTGTTATTGCGTAATTGTTCGATTGTGTTGTTTACTGCAATGCGGACTTGCATGAGGGTTTGCCAATAAGGTGCATTCATTGACGCGTTCGATGGTAACGCCATCAATTGATCATACCAAGTTGTATAAAAAACAGAAGTCTCTGATCGATCCGGTAAATGTTGCCAAATTTCATCGGCCGTAAAGCTTAAAATCGGCGCAATCCAACGTGCCAATGCTTCGGCGATATGCCTCATCGCTGTTTGACAGGAGCGTCTCCCGAGGCTATTTTCCTGCATCGTGTATTGACGGTCTTTGATAATATCCAGATAGAAACTACCCATATCAATCGAACAGAAATGGTGAATTTTTTGGTAGACGAGATGGAATTGATAGTGATCAAACGCTTCACGAATTTCGGTTTGGACAACGCGTGCACGATCAACCGCCCATCGATCGAGTGCTAACATCGCGTCTGGTTCAATGGCATGGTGTGTCAGATCAAAACCATTTAAGTTCGATAGTAAAAATCGCATCGTATTGCGAATACGACGGTAAACATCGGCAATACGATTCAATGCTTCATCTGATAAAATAATTTCTTTTGTATAATCAGTCGAAGCAATCCATAATTTTAAAATGTCTGCGCCCCATTTTTTTAGGATCATTTCGGGCGTGATCACATTCCCCAGAGATTTCGACATTTTAGCGCCTTCCGCATCGACAATAAACCCATGCGTGACGACGGTTTTAAACGGCATTTCGCGATTCATTGCACAAGCGGTCATGAGGGATGATTGAAACCAACCGCGATATTGATCGTTGCCCTCGAGATACAGATCAGCCGGAAACGTTAATCCATAATGCGCATTTAATACGCAATAATGGCTGACGCCGGATTCAAACCAAACATCTAAAATATCGTGTGATTTCGTGTAATGTTTGGCATCGTCTTCGCCAATCAACGAGGCGGGGTCAACGTCATACCACCAATCAGCACTGTGTTGTTCCACTTGTTTGGCAATCGTTTCCATGAGAGCGGGTGTGTTTGGGTGCAACTCTCCCGTTTCTCGATGAATGAATAAAGCCAATGGTACGCCCCATGTGCGCTGACGAGAAATACACCAATCGGGCCGTTGTGCAACCATATCCGTGATGCGCTGCTCTCCCCAGGCAGGAAGCCATGTTGCTTTTTTAATGCCCGTTAACGCTTTTTCGCGCAAACTGGACTGGCGCAAAAAGCGATCTACTTCGTTGGAAACTCGCACCTCATCTTTTTTCGCAAGTCCATGTGGATGGCTATTATCCATGCTGATGAACCATTGCGGCGTTGTGCGAAAAATCAGCGGTGTTTTATGTCGCCAACAATGTGGATAACTGTGTTCAATGGCCATTTCCCGTAATAAAGCCCCTTTTAGTTTTAACAGTTCAATGATTTTATCATTGGCTTCATAAATAGTTTGACCAGCGAAAAATGGGGTGCTTTCGATAAATCGCCCTGATTCATTGACGGGGCAGTGCACAGGGAGATTATATTTTTTTCCGACGCTATAATCATCTTGGCCATGGGCCGGTGCGGTGTGCACAGCGCCCGTGCCGGTATCCAATGTAACATGATCACCGAGAATGACGGGCACCTGTCGATCCTCAAAGGGATGTTGCAATAATAATCCTTCGAGTGCTTCGCCCAGGCAATAGGCAATAATACGATAATTACCGGAGAACCCATAGCGTAGCAGGGCTTCGGATAATAAAGCTTCCGCAATGAGTAAGCGTTCTTCTCCGTGGTCGGTTTGACATTGCACGACGACATATTCCGCCTGGGGATTAACAGCCACCGCTTGATTAGCGGGTAAAGTCCAAGGAGTTGTTGTCCAAATAGGGATGGTGATCGGCGTACCGTTATCTTCGGCTTGTGCATGATGACAACGTTCAAGCAATGATTGTGGAGCGACCACTTGAAAACGCACAT
>MGXI01000027.1:28493-33188 GCA_001801315.1 Gammaproteobacteria bacterium GWF2_41_13
ACTTCCGCTTCAGCAAGCGCTGATTGACAATCGATGCACCAATACACCGGTTTATAGCCACGTTGTAGATGGCCGGCTTGAATCACTTGGGCAAGAGAGCGAATAATATTAGCTTCGTAATGAAAATCCATCGTTAAATAAGGGTGGTCCCATTCACCAAAAATACCAAGACGTTTAAAGGATTCTCGTTGTTTGTTGACTTGATCGGCGGCATATTGCCGACAGGCCTTTCGAAAAGCTTGATGCGTTAATTTTGTTCCAGGCTTTCCCCATTTTTTTTCCACATTAATTTCAATGGGTAATCCATGACAATCCCAACCCGGCACATAAGGCGCGTTCAACCCAGACAGCCATTTTGATTTGATCACGAAATCTTTCAATGTTTTATTGATCGCATGGCCCATGTGAATATTGCCATTGGCGTAAGGCGGACCATCATGCAATGTGAAGGTTTTTTGTCCTGCGCGTTTTTGTTGCGCTTGATGATAGACATCTTCTTCCATCCATCGCTTCAACAGAAGGGGTTCGCGTTGCGTCAGATTAGCTTGCATCGGAAAGCTGGTTTTGGGCAGATTGAGTGTCGATTTGTAATCCGTGGTCATGCTGAGGGTTCGCTCTGGGTCGGTTCGGCTGAGGATTCGTTGTTTGAGGCTTCAACGGAAGGTTGTTTTTGAGGCGTGGTTTGAGGCGCTGGGTACCGCGCATCGATTTCTTTTTGTAATGCTTTTCGAAACTCAAAGGGATTATCAATATAACGGAAGAGGGAACAGGTCTGGCCATTATCGCAAATTTTCACGCTGCCATAACCACACAGTCGCCCTAATAAACTTTGATCGACTTGTACCGAAGCGACGTTACGCAACATAATTTCAAGATAACGGACGTTAATTAACCCTGATTTAATCAGTACGCGCATGTTTGTGACAGCAAATTCTGATTGTAAATAAGCAATCATTGCGCGCGCGCCAGCGATTACCGCCAGAATAAAAAACAAAAGGGATGCCGCGTGATAAGATCGAATCAAGGCAAAAATAAGGGTTAATAATAACCAGCACGTGGTTTGCGCAAATATGATGTAATGCAGTTCTGTTTCGACGATAATTTTTTCATCACTCAGTAAATTGTTGCGAACATAACTCATGATTTCGTCCTCCTGTTAATCGAGTGCGAGCTCGATGGTATCGATTTGTTGATAACCGCGCGGTAATTTACTGCCTCGCTGGCCTCGCTCACCTCGATAGTATTCTATATCTTTCGGCTTTAAGGTCAAATGGTGCTTGCCTGAAATGAGGCGCAAAGATTGTGTTTTACCCGCAACGCATAGCGCAGACATCCATTCTTCTCGCGCAGCTGCGCGGGCTGACGCAATATGAATAATTTTATTGCCTTTTCCTTTAGGTAAAATAGGCAACTCTTTGACGGGGAAAATCAATAAGCGTCCTTCATTGGTTGCCGCAACGATGACATCCTCATCCAAAGATTGGATCAATTGGGGTGGCAATGCTTTTGCTTCATGGGGTAACCGCAAGATCGTTTTACCGGCTCGATTTTTAACGAGCAATTCTGAAAGTTGAGTCACAAATCCATAGCCCGCATCGGAGGCTAATAAAACAAATTGTTCTAAAGCGCCCATCAAAATTCCTTGAAACACGGCGCCGGGCGGTGGGGTTAATCGGCCAGTTAAGGGTTCGCCTTGTCCTTTAGCGGAGGGTAATGTGTGCGCCGGCAAGCTATAACTGCGCCCCGTTGAATCTAATAAAATCACCAGCTGATTGCTGCGTCCTTTGGCTGATATTTGATACGCATCGCCTGCTTTATAACTCAGTGTTTTTGGGTCGATGTCATGCCCTTTTGCGGCGCGAATCCAACCTTTTGACGACAAAACAACGGTGACAGGTTCAGCCGGTAACATTTCTTCTTCTTTGATCGCTTGAGCGGCTTCACGTTTGACCAATAAAGAACGGCGATTATCTCCAAACGTTTTCGCATCTTGTTCGATTTCTGTTTTGATCAATGTTTTTAGTCGCTTAGCCGAGCCGAGCATGGCATCAAGTTCTATTTTTTCTTCAGCAAGCGCGCGCTGTTCGTCTTTAATTTTCATCTCTTCCAGTTTTGCCAAATGGCGTAATTTGAGCTCTAAAATAGCTTCCGCTTGGCGGTCGGTTAATTTGAATTTTTTCATTAATACGGATTTAGGTTCATCTTCTTTGCGAATGATGCGAATGACTTCATCGAGGTTTAAATAGATGATCAGTAACCCTTCCAAAATATGTAATCGGTCAATGACTTGATCGAGTCGATGTTGTAAGCGTCGACGAACGGTATCCGTGCGAAACGTCAACCATTCTTTTAATAATACATCGAGGGGTTTAACTTTGGGTTTACCATCTAATCCGATCACATTGATATTCACACGGTGTGTTTTTTCCAAATCGGTTGTGGCGAAGAGATGGATCATGAGCATTTCAACATCGACACGATTGGATCGCGGGATGATAATGAGTCGCGTTGGATTTTCATGGTCGGATTCATCGCGTAAATCTTCGACCATTGGTAATTTTTTAGCGCGCATTTGGGCGGCAATTTGTTCTAAGACTTTGGCGCCGGATACTTGATACGGGAGTGCTGTAATCACGATACTGTCTTTTTCTTTGTGGTATACGGCGCGTTGCCGAATCGTGCCGTTACCTTGTTTGTAAATCTCGAGCATTTCTGCTTTAGGGGTGATGATTTCGGCCTCTGTTGGAAAGTCAGGGCCTTGAATGAATTGGCATAATTCTTCGATCGATGCTTGTGGATTATCTAACAAATGAACACACGCTTTAGCGACTTCGCGCAAATTATGAGGGGGGATGTCGGTTGCCATGCCGACGGCAATCCCGGATGTTCCGTTTAATAATAAATTTGGTAATCGTGCAGGCATTAATCGCGGTTCTCGTAATGTCCCATCGAAATTGGGTTGCCAATCAACCGTGCCTTGGCCTAATTCGGATAATAATAATTGCGCATAAGGCGATAATTTTGCTTCAGTATAACGCATGGCAGCGAACGATTTTGGATCGTCAGGCGAGCCCCAGTTACCTTGTCCCTCGATTAACGGATAACGATACGAAAATGATTGAGCCATTAACACCATGGCTTCGTAACAAGCGGAATCTCCATGTGGGTGGTATTTGCCCAACACATCGCCGACTGTGCGGGCGGATTTTTTAAATTTGGCGGTGTCGCGCAAGCCCAATTCCGACATCGCGTATACAATGCGTCGCTGCACTGGTTTCAACCCATCGCCAATGTGCGGCAGGGCGCGGTCGAGGATGACATACATCGAATAGTTGAGATAAGCGTTTTCAGTGAATTGTCGAATGGGTTGGCGTTCGATTAATGAGGTTTCTTCAGATACTATTTTTTCTGTCATGGTAGCGCCTTTACAAAGGATTGAGGGGCAGAACTGTCTACCGTCATTGCGAGGTATGACCGAAGCAATCCAGCATCGGAACTGGATTGCTTCGTCGCGGGTACTCCTCGCAATGACGATAATCCATTTTTCGTCATCCCGCGGCTTGACCGCGGGATCCAGTCTAATCTTGAGAATTGAGAAAATGTATATCGCTTCGCGATAGAGTTAATCATCATATTTTGGTAATCCGTTTTTGATAGAGACCTCTCATTTAATTCGCGCTATTGTAGGGATTTTCTGGATAGAGGCAAATCAAATTTGGTTTGGGCTTGCGTGAAAAGTATTAAAACCCCGCTTATTTTTCAGAAATTTAAGATGAGATTCATTTGCATGAATAATAGTCACAAGGATAAATTTGAGGACGATGAATTTTGTTCAGGTGAAAACTCTCATCGTATATTCTTTTGATGACATTTTTCAATCAAATTTTCGCTAAAAGCAATCAAAAATCATATCGTTATTGTGTTGTTATCAGCATAACAGCTAGATACAATGAAAACCGAATGTAATATCTTGATTTGATTAATCACACTTTCAGGAAAGAGGGGGTGGGTATGGAGAATTGGCTAAGACCATTACTTGAAGACGCGCAACCAACGCTTGAATCAACTTCTTTGCCTCCACCACCAAGAAAACAAAAAACAATGACACCCCATGTACGAGAGGCGGTTAGTGTTCCTTCGAATCCCCGCCAAGATGGAGTCGCCGTGGGTCGCCCGCCAAGAAGCGATCCTCCTGGATTGGCAGAAATGTTAGCTGATTCTCGTTACAGTCAATTTGCTTTGCACTGTTTATTTCCCCCGAGACCCCCCAAAAAAGAACATTCGAAGCACGCAGAAAAATGTAAAAAACCAGGTCAAAGACGGAAATAACGATTATGTTTAATCCGGATAAATATAGAACATGGAAATCTGAGACGGCGCAAAAATGGCTGGAACAGCTTGAAAAATTGCGCACTATGTTGCTTCAGCAGCGCTGCATTATTAATGATGGTGAAAGTAGCGAGGCCAGCAGCCAGCGTCAGCGAACGAGACAATCGCCCCAAGGTTATCGAACTTTAGAGGCGTCATCGCCAAAATCGGAAGGTTGTCTTCCAGAGGATGGTTGTGATGATGGGATGTCTTCCAATAGCGACACAGAGAGCAGGCTAAGCTGCGATTTTTAATGGTACCGAAGGTCGGACTCGAACCGACACGGCTTGCGCCACTACCACCTCAAGGTAGCGTGTCTACCAAATT